>NZ_JFHJ01000065.1:0-11414 GCF_003666285.1 Mesotoga sp. HF07.pep.5.2.highcov
CTCACCTCTCAAAGTTTAGTTTTCAGTTCTTGATTTCCTGTAGTTCTTTAAGTATTCCAAGGCCTTCGTTTTCTGTGCTTTCTACAGAGACACTCCTATCTATCTTCTTCATAAACCCACTAAGCACTTTTCCAGGCCCCACTTCAACGAACCGATCTGCGCCTAGTTCGATCATCTTTCTAATAGATTGTTCCCATTTGACAGGGCTGTAAGCCTGTTCAATTAGCAACTCTCTTATCGCGTTTGGATCTTTAGGAAAAAGCTCTCCGGTAACATTTGAGATAACAGGGATTTCCGGAGGTTTGACATCAATGCCGTTCAAGAACTCTCTCAAAACTTCTCCAACTGGACGCAAGTATCGGCTATGGAAAGGAGCACTCACTGAAAGCTCCACACATTTTTTCGCTCCCTTTTCCATTGCCTTGTTCATAGCACTTCGAACTTTTTCTGATAACCCTGAAATTACAACTTGACCTGGACAGTTGTAATTGGCTACAATAACCTCTTCGCTTGAAGAAATCTCAAGGCAGATCTCTTCGACTACTTTTTCTGGAAGACCAATTATCGCTGCCATCGTTCCATCTTCAGAAGACATCAATTGTTGCATAGCTGTCCCCCTCAACCTTACAAGACGAAGTGCGTCGGCATATCTAAGTGTGCCCGCTACGACTAGAGCAGAGAACTCACCCAGCGATAATCCGGCGCAAATGTCGGGTTTTCCCCACCTCTCAATAAGAGCATCGGAAAGGGCTATACTTAGCGAAAGAATAGCCGGTTGGGCATTATGCGTGAGCTTTAGTTCGTCTTCCTGCCCCTCGAGCATCATTGTTAATATGTCAAAACCCAGCAACTGTCCGGATAGTTCAAGAAACTCTCTAAACAAAGGACTTTCATCGCAAAAACTCTTACCCATGCCAACGTATTGGCTCCCCTGTCCGGGAAAAATCCATGCTACCATTTCTCTATGCCTCCCAGGAATCGAATTGTTTCTTCTGCCTCATCAATTATTGACTGAACTAATTGTGAAACATCAAGGATTTCTCCAATAAGCCCGCAGGATTGACCGGCCATCATGGAACCATCACTCATGTCACCATTTTCGACAGCTCTCTTGAGAGCTCCGACAGCTATTTTTTCAATTTCCTCGAATCCAGAGCCTTGCTTTTCTAGTTCTTCAATGCGTCTTGTTAGCCTGTTCCTAAATCCTCTTACAGGATGACCATTTGAATTGCCCGTAACGACGGTGTCTAGTTCATTTGATAACAGAATCCGTTCCTTGTATCTAGAATGTGCTCTACATTCAGTCGTGCAGATGAATCTTGTTCCCATCTGAACACCACTAGCTCCAAGTGCAAGAGATGCTGCTAATCCTCTTCCGTCAGCAATTCCACCTGCTGCAATAACTGGGATTCTCGTTGCTGAAACAACTGCTGGAACCAATACCATTGTTGAAACCTTTCCGATGTGGCCGCCGGCTCCATTCCTTCGGCAATCACTGCATCGACTCCCTGTCTCTCTAGCCTTCTAGCGAGCCCGGAAGAGGCGACCACGGGAATCACTTTAGTTCCGGCCGTCTTCAATTTTTCAATAAAGCTTGATGGACTGCCTGCCCCAGTAGTTACAACGGGAACTCTTTCCCTACAGATTATCTCTATCTGTTCCTGCGCATATGGAGAAAGCAGCATTACGTTGACTCCGAAGGGCTTTGAAGTCAATTTTCTGATCTCGCGAATCTCATGAAGTAGATCCTCTGGAGAAAGATTCCCTCCGGCAATTATGCCTAGGCAACCGGCATTGGAAACTGCTGCAGCCAAATTATGTTCCGAGACCCATGCCATCCCTCCTTGAAGAATGGGGTATTTGATTCCAAGCATTTCGGTTAGCGACTGTCTTTGCTCATTCAAAGTAGATCCTCCTGGCACAAGTATGCTGGTTTAACAAAAGCAACAACATACCAGGACCTTTTGCCGCATTTTTGTCTGAATCTAGGACTGCTGGCGAGCGAACAGTTCGAAAATCAAACGGAGGTGATTTGTGAGAGACAAGGAGTTTGTAAAGGAAAGAATACCCCACAGGGAGCCCTTTCTTCTTGTCGATGGCGTGATTTCAATGACCGATTCCGAAATTCTTGCTTTCAGAGACTTGCTGCAAAACGATCCTGTTTTTGAGGGTCATTTTCCTGGTTATCCGATTTATCCAGGTGTGCTGATTCTTGAAGGTCTTGCTCAGACTGCAGGAATTCTTTTGCTGAAACCAAATGAAACACCGTTGTTTGCGGGAATAGAAAGAGCACGTTTCAAGACCATAGTACGTCCGCCGTGCAGAATTGAGTACTCTGTCAAATTGATCAACAGTAGGATGAACGTCGCTAAGCTGGAAACATCTGCATATGTTGAAGGAAAACTAGCTGCGAAAGCTATTCTGCTTGTTTCATCAATGTAATGTATTGTGGGCGTAATGCATCATAATTAAATCTACTCAAGAGATGGTTTTGGAAAGAAAAAACCCCTGTGCTATAATCAAGGCGTTAATCCTGCACAGGGGATTAAGGGGGTAAGCCGCCACTAGTCAAAGCGTGGCGGCATTTTCGTTTTAGAGCTGGAAAGAAGCCACGAATCTTACACCGTTTCTGTAAACAAAGAACGCTACGTAGTCCCCTTTCTTGATCTTTTCAGTATACTTCTCGAAATCGTTGACGCTCTCGATCGATTCTTGATTGCCATTTATGCTCAGACGAGTAATTATATCGTCCGGGCCTATTCCCAACCTGTAGATTATTCCTTCTGGATCTACTTCTCTTACTATTACGCCTCTAAACTCCTGAGGTATTCCTAGACGTTCCCTATCGCCGGGAGTTATTTCAGAAACCGATATACCGAGTGAGCTCACAAAAGCCTGTCTGGCTCCGTTGTCTTCTGTTGCTGAAGACTCGCTTTCTTGAGCAAGTGATCCTAGAACAGCAGTCAGTACGATTCTCTCTCCGAATCTGTCTATTGTAATCTTCACTTCGGAGCCTGCAGGGTAGTTCAATACTGCTGCCCTAAGCTCCGCTGAGTTTGTGATCTCTAGACTCTCAAAGCCAATAATGACGTCCTGTGGTTTTATTCCGGCCTTCTCTGCTGCTGAACCAGGAACCACATCTGTAATTAATGCTCCGCTGTCAACCTTTAGTCCGAGGGATTTTGAAACCTCCTCAGTGACCGTATCCATATAGACCCCAAGATATGCTCTTTGCACAGATCCGGTCTCGATAATTGAATCGACAAATCTGAGAGCTACGTTTATGGGAATTGCGAATCCAAGGGTGGTTCCAACTTCAGGAGCGATTATGGCAGTATTTATTCCGACAACTTGGCCATGAATATTCAGCAAAGGCCCCCCGCTGTTACCGGGATTAATCGCGGCATCTGTCTGAATTAGATTAGAATATACTCCGTTGCCATCTGGTTTTGGCAGCTGCCTTCCTACCGCACTTATCACTCCGAGAGTAACTGTGTGCTTAAGGCCAAGAGGATTCCCTATAGCAATTGCCCACTCGCCGATTCTCAGTGCGTCTGAGTCACCAAGTTCAACAGTGGGGAGATCAACTCCATCGGGATCGATCTTTATCACTGCAATGTCCAACTCCTCATCTCCGCCAATGTATTTGGCCGGGTAGGTGCTTCCATCAAGTAGAGAAACCGTGATTTTTTCCGCGCCTGAAACTACGTGCTCATTGGTGAAAATATACCCATCCTTGTTGAAGATGAAACCCGAGCCAACCCCGGTTACCTTCTGGCTGGGGATCTCTCCGAAAAATCGCCTGAAGAAATCCTCGAAACCGTAAGGATCGGTGATTGAATATTTCCTAGTGGCCTCTACATCGACTTTGACAACTGCTGGTCCTGCTGCTTGGACTACGTTGGTTATTGGGCTCTCGTAGCCTTCGTTAACCAGGGCCAGAGAAGCCACTGACAGAATTACAACAATAAGAACTGCAAGAACTTTTCTCATAAACTCTGACCTCCTTCATTATTTTGGCTACTCCGGTAAGAATTTGACTGAGCAGAGGAATTCGTTGTTCAAAAAATGAGAAGGTGATATACTGATAAAGTTATGTCTTCCAGAGGTGAGTTAATTGCAGTGGGTGTTTGTTCTAGTGGTTTTCATAAGCGCTTATTATCTGATAATTTCTGGTAAGTTTAATAGATCAACAGTTGCATTTGCTGCTGGTATTCTAATACTTTTGTCTAAAGTTATACCTGACTTCGATATGAAGGAGCTCGGCTACCTTGTTGATTTCAATACTATCAGTATTCTAATTGGAATGATGATAGTTGTTGGCACTTTGAGGACGACTGGTTTTTTCGAATTTGTTGCTGTTCACGTAGTAAGGTTCTCCAAGGGTAATGTGAGAGCTTTGCTTACATTCTTTGTGGTTACAATTGCACTCTTTTCTGCTTTTCTAGATAACGTCACAACGATTCTTCTTTTTGCACCGATAATCTTTCTTGTAGCAGATGCTTTGGAGGTTTCTCCTCGCACTTTCATCCTTGCTGGAGTTCTAGCGGCAAATATCGGTGGGACGGCAACTTTGATTGGTGATCCACCAAACATACTTATCGGCTCAGCAAGTGGGTTCGGATTCATGGACTTCATAAGAATTGATGGGCCGATTACACTATTTGCGTTGATAATTGCGCTAATCTACCTTGATCGACATGTTTTCAAAGATTACACAGAAATGGGAGAAAAGCTGCAGCGTCTAGCCAACATGGATCCTAAGAAAGCGATAGTTTCAATGTCAGCCTTCTACAAGTCATTAGCTGTGTTCTTCGCTACAATTGTGGGCTTTCTTCTCCATGGTCTAATCGGAGTGGAACCTTCTCTTATTGCTCTTGCTGGTGCGGCAGCGGCTATGATTCTTAACGGAAAGAGCTTTTCGCATCTTTCCGAAGATATAGAATGGGATACGATATTTTTCTTCATGGGCCTGTTTGTTCTTGCATTTGCACTCCAGGAGGTCGGCATCACCTCTGTTATTTCCGACTTGCTTGGCTCTCTCTCCGGCAACAAAATACTGTTGTTCTTGACGCTTTACTGGTTGTCGGCAATAATGAGCGGCTTTATAGGAGCGGTTCCTGCGGTAACTTTCATGATACCAGTGATTCAGGGGATGACAACTAAGTTCGGCGTTCCGGCAGATATTTGGTGGGTGATCTCCATTTCGGCCTGTCTGGGTGGCAGTTTTTCAATAGCCGGTGCCGCAGCTAACATGGTTGGAGTGGGTCTAATAGAAAAGCATTCAAAGGAAAGACTCACATATGGGGATTTTCTTAGGTTCTCAATGCCTCTCACACTTATTACGCTTGTGGCCGGTACCCTTTATATCCTTTTCAGGTTTTCTATCTAGGATCTCTTTGCGTACCAGAATTTCCTTCTGTCTGTTTCTTCCACCTGTCGACCGTTCAGTTAAGACTGGATCACCCTTCTCTGAAGCCATTTCGGTGAAGTACATTGCTGTGGAGATGGTTCCCGGTGTCGGTGTGAACAACTGCACCTGCTCGGGGTTATAGTGCATTTCTCTCTTGACAAACTTCTTCAGTTCAATCATGTCTTCCTTTGTGCATCCCGGGTGAGCCGCTATGAAGTAGCCTATAATGTGGCACTTCCCGTTAGAAAGGAGCCTAACCTCTTTGAGAAAATCTAAGAGAACATCTTTAGAGGGTTTGCCCATGTATTCAAGGACTTTCTGCACTGTGTGCTCGGGCGCAATTTTCAACTGACCAGAAACGTGGTTTTTCAAAAGTTGTTTGAGAAAATCCCTTCCGGATCTTTTATCTTTTAGAATGAGGTCATATCTGATTCCAGATGATACGAAAACATGTTTCACACCGGGGATTTTCCCTATTTTTCTAAGTAGATTAAGGTATCTTGAATGATCTGGTTTTAGAGAATCACACACCTCTGGAAAGAGGCATCTCTTTTTTGCACATGCACCGACTTTTTCCTTTATAGAACATTCGTAGCCGTACATGTTCGCAGTAGGTCCACCCACGTCAGTAACAGTTCCCCTGAATCCGACATCTCTGGTGAATGAAGATATTTCTTGAATTATCGAATCTTCACTCCTGGAAACAACGGTTCTACCTTGATGAAAAGCGATCGCACAGAAGTTGCATTGTCCATAACAACCCCTATGACTTGTCACAGAATAACGTACAGTCTCTAATGCTTTCACCCTTCCCCTTGAAAGCGAAACTGGATGAACTCTTCTGGTAAACGGCAAGGAATAGTAAGCATCTAATTCTTCTGACGTAACTTTGGGTGGCTTGTTCTGGACTACATATCGATTGTCTTGAAGCTGGAACAACTGGTGTCCCCTTACCGGGTCTGTCTCTTCATGCATTACTTTTGTCATTTCAAAGTATTTCTTCTTGTCTAGAGATACTTCTTCATGAGATGGCAATTCAATTCCTGCGGGTTTAGAGCTGGACCAAAAAACCGTTCCTTCAACATCTGTGGGGACTTCTCTTACTTTCGAGATCTTGGTTGCGATTTCCAGAATTGGCTTTTCACCCATTCCATATACCAGCAAGTCTGCTTTGGAATCAAGCAAGATCGATTTTCTTATTCTGTTGCTCCACCAGTCAAAATGAGAAAACCTTCTAAGACTGGCCTCTATTCCACCGAGAACTATACGAGTTTCTTTGAAGACCTGCCGAATCAAATTTGAGTAAACAATCGTTGCCCGATCCGGCCTCTTTCCACCAAAACCTCCAGGAGTGTAATCGTCGCTCCTTCTTTTCTTTCCAGTCGATGTGTAATTTGCAACCATTGAATCAACGTTACCAGAGGTGACACCGAAGAACAGAGCAGGTTTACCCAACACTGAGATGTCTTCGTTTGTTCGCCAGTCGGGCTGCGAAATGACACCTACTTTCCAGCCTTGTGATTCCAGCACTCTCGCAATCATCGCCGTTCCAAAAGAAGGATGGTCAACAAATGCATCGCCCGTTATTAGAATGATGTCGAGACATTCCCATCCCCTCTCGACCATATCGCTCCTAGTCATCGGAATATTCATTAGACACTCCAAAAAAACGCGGGAAGCGAAAACGTAAGCCGGATCCTGTTCTCGTGACCATCTATCTCGGAGTTATGTTACCATAACCCTCAAGCATCCTACCCGAAAGGGAATCGGTGGGCATCCTCAGACCCTTTCTGCTTGGACTTGCTCCAGACGGGGGTTACCTAGCCTGCCGGTCACCCGACAGCCGGTGAGCTCTTACCTCACCTTTCCATCCTTGCCCGAAGGCGGTCTAATTTTCTATGGCCCTTTCCGGAGATCACTCTCCCTGGGTGTTACCCAGCGCCCCTGCCCATGGAGTCCGGACTTTCCTCGGATTTTCCGCGGTCACTCTTTTCGCTTCCCGATCTATAAAATAGAGCCTTGCTTCCCTGGTATCTACCTTCAATTATCATCTTTCTTTCTAACATATTCAATAGCTTGATTTTTGACATTCCCCAATTTCCAAACATTGTTCCTTCGTTAGGAGGGTCTGAGACAAGTCTATGTACAATGACTCTCCAGTCTAGATGCTCCAGAAATACCACTACTCTTTCCAGAAATTCATCTACACTTCCTATCTTAACTTCACCTGCTTCATACATTCTTGCAAGTTCAGTGCCTTTGACTACGTATAGAGAATGAAGTTTGACGCCATCTATACCGAGTACAGAGATCAGTCTTGCGGCCTCCGCAACATCCTCTTCAGTATCCCAGGGAAGATTCGATATCATATGTACAACCAAATTTATTCTTCTTTTCTTGATTCTCAGTGCCGAATCGATAAAATGCGACAGAGTGTGACCTCTGTTAATGGTTTTGATAGTGTTGGGATTGATACTCTGAAGACCGAGTTCAAGAATCACATCAACGTCAGAAGTGAATTCTTCAAGTAGATCTAGAACCTCATCAGAGACAAGATCGGGTCTGGTAGAGATGTCGAGGATGACAACGTCATCAACAATAACCTCTCTGTAAAGCTGTCGTAGTTTCTTTACGGGTGCGAAGGTATTTGAGTTGGCCTGGAAATATGCCATGAATTTCCTAATACCCTTTTTTCGAAGGAATTCCATCCTACTTTCGAGCTGCTCTCTTAGCGAGAGAGTCGAGTCTACTGTGAAACCACTTCCCGAGGAATCACAGTATATGCATCCACCTTTTCCATTTACTTTGTGGGGACATGAGAAGCCTGCATCAAGGGGAACTCTATGAACGGGTTCTCCATATCGTGATTTCAAATGAGTCTTGAGGTCATTGTATGGTTTAAGACTCAACTGATCTCACCAGACTCTTCTCATACTCTTTGAAGGCTCTTACCGCAGAGTCTACTTCCTCACTATTGTCCCCAAGAAAAATGTAAAGCCATCTACCGGAAAACCACGACTTCATGAAGCTCTCGCCGACTTCACCGGAGAATTCTCCGTAGATCCATGGAATCGCGCTTATGACTGATCTGATTTCATTTGAAATTTCCCTAACAAAGTCATACCAGAAACCTGTGGCTCTTGAAGCATTCTCAAATTTTGCTACGTAAACATTGAATTCCTTTGTGCCTTTAGCGAACTCTTTATGGAGAAGCAGAGTATCTTCATTTAGTTCTATCCCTAAGATCATGCCGCCAACACTAACCGAAGTAGAGATATCCATATAGTCGCTTAGCGCGAACCCCGCAAACTTTCCGGGTACGAGTTCTGATTTCGAGGCACTACAGGAGGAAAACAAGGTCGTAATTAGAACCACTATTACAATTATGCTGAACTTTCGTATTTTCATCTCTTCACCTCTAATTCTATTAGTTTTTCAAAAAGACGAGCTTCTAGGAAGAGCTCAGGCCATCCCTCTTTACCAAGGCTTTCAAGATGGTCCGAAAAGAGACTGTTGTCTCTTGGGTCTCTGAGCTCTTCATCGATTTCGAGTAAAGGGACCAAAACGAATTTCCTTCTTATTATATCTTTGTGGGGTATAGAAAGCTTTTCGGTTGTCAGAATCATCTCTCCAAAGAGCAGAATGTCGATGTCGATTTCTCGCGGACCCCACCTGAACCTTTCAACTCTTCCAATAGACCTCTCGATTGCCTTGATCTCTTCAAGCAAGAAGTGTGGATCACCTTTGAATTCGAATTTCCCCACACAGTTCAAGAATTCATTTTGCTCGATATTGCCTAATGGTTCTGTCAAGTAGAGCGATGATACTGATTGCAGCGTGATTTCCCTTTCTATTAGCATTGTAAAGGCTTTAATAATGAGATTCAGTCTTTCTCCCATGTTACTCCCAAAGCCTAAGAATAGATCCTTAGTCATTTAATCTTCTCCTTAATGACCACGCTTTCTCTTTCAGCCTCTGAACAGCGTCAGGAGAAAAGCCCTCCTTCCACCAGTATGGAAGGATCGAGTTGTCCAAAAGGAGTGGGTCGATATCCTCGTCGAATACGCCGCCACGGGTTAGTTCTTTCCACTGCACCGTTCCAGGAATGGGTGTGAATTCGTTGAGACTGGGGCTAATTCTTAGTTCTTCGCAGATTCTAAGAGAAGCCAGAACGTCTTCTTCGCTCTGGCCTGGAAGGTTAACCATAATATAGGCGCTGATCTCTCGAGAAGTGAATCCCGCTGATGAAAGATTCTCAATCGCTACGAATATATCGTCTAGATTGACTTTTCCGCCTGTGGAATTTTGCATAACCGGATCGGAAGTCTCTAAACCGATTCTTATCGTCTTGAAATTGTTCATGTACATGAGATCGGCGGTTTCTCTATCGATAAATCTGGCGTGAACGCCGTTTGGCAGATGAAATCTCGCCTTGATTCGAAGACGCTCGAACTCCTCCATCAGTCTCTTGAAACCACTACCTACAAGAATTGCATCGTCAAAGAAGACGATATCTGAGAGCCCCTTTGATGCAGTAAGATGCTTGACGAACCTGGCACTCTTTACCGGGTCTCTTCTCACGAAGCTGTTCCAGAGGAGGCTGCTGGCACAATATGTGCATTTGAACGGACAGCCAAGGCTCGAAATCAACACGGCATATCTTGCAGATTTATAAACTGAATAGTCAGGATCGAGTTCGTCGAACCAGTCAAAATCGAGTGTTTCATTGATTCCCAGGAAACCAAGAGCCATTTTGAGTGGTTCCGTTCCGGTTCCGGGGCAAACCTTGTCTGCTCCGGAATACCGCCGGGCGTGTTCGGGAAGGAGTGTTGCATAAACTCCTCCAAGTATCACTGGAACCGAGGGCATTTCGTCCTTAATAATCCTAATAGTATCGTGTACTCCATAATGCCAGTAAGTCATCATTGAAGTGACAAAGACACAATCAACGTTCTTTACTTGTCTTATTTTCTTTCTCAATACTTCCTCGGGAAATCCGAACCTCTTGAATCTCCTGGGTATCGAGGCAATAGACCGGGGTTTTGGTATCTCGCTTTCAAGGAATTTCCCCGTTCCGTAATATTTCTCTCCGAATTTCGGAGAAAAGGTGATCAATTCATCATCATATCTATCGAGACAATCTATTAGAATTGATTGGATCCCGATATGCTTCAGGAGTGAAGAAATGTACAGCAGACCTAATGGTTTTAGCCAATAGTCATAGGCCGACACATCTTCTATCCACGGGTTAACAAGTAGTATCTTCTTCAAATGGTTTCACTCTGTTATAGTAGAAACTTAAGCCTTTGAGTGTGAGATTCGGATCAGCGATTTCTATCAAACCTCCCTCAATTAAGAAGAGATCGATATTCCCGCCTGTACCCACAACTGTTGGCTTTTCTTCGAATTTCTCGATAATATTGTCAATAATCCCTTGAATTGCGAAGTATGTTCCGTTTACAATACCGATTCTCAAGTTGTCTTCTGTATTAGTTCCAAAGTAGTGGTCTTCGAAGAAGAGCTCCACTTCCGGTAGTTTTGCGGTATGCGAGAAAAGTGCGGACATTGCTGTCCCAGGCCCCGGAAGGATTGCTCCTCCCACAAAATTACCGTCTTTGACGATGTCTATGGTAATTGCTGTCCCCGCATCGACAACTATCACATTGTTTCCATAGCATTCCTTTGCCCCTAAGACATCGGCAAGTCGGTCAGCCCCAATCTCGGCTGGGTTATCCGTATTCAGCCCTAAAGGGAAAAATCTATCCGGCCTCAAGAAGACTGCAGGTTTCGGAAGATACTTTCTTGTGAAGTAGTTAATTGTTCTGTTCAACCTAGGAACAACACTTGCAACACACAGGCCATCTATTTCTCCGACAGAGTAACCCTTAATCCTAAGAAGCCCATCAAGGATAACAAAGAGTTCATCTTCAGTCTCTATTCTTGATGAGGGGAGTCTCCAGACTTCCTCAATGCTCTTCTCGCCGGTAAGTCCTAGAACCGT
>NZ_JFHJ01000101.1:0-1685 GCF_003666285.1 Mesotoga sp. HF07.pep.5.2.highcov
TTCATAAGGGCCGAGAAAGAGAATCTCACGATGGGCTTTGCCGAGAAGGTAATAATAGACAAACAAAATGCGGTGCCTTTCGAAGGGGTCCCATACGAACAAGCCTCTCTCGTCGAACCAATGGGAGTTGCGCTGGACCTCACATACACGGTCGATCCCAAGCTGAACGACGACGTGCTGATTGTTGGTCTGGGTCCGATCGGGCTCATGGTCGTTCAGATAGTCAAGGCCATGGGAGCGAGAAGAATCTTTGTTGCCAACCATTCAAGATCTAAGATAAGGATAGATGTTGCAAAGAGCTTTGGAGTGGAGGATGTTATACTCGTCGACAAGACCCCGATCAGCTCCTATAAATTCCCCAAGGAGGAGTCGATAGAGCTCTCGTAACCGCACCGCCTTACGTGATCCCCGAAGTTCTTGACGTCATGAATTTTGGAGGAGTCGTCGGCTTCATCGGAATAGATTACGGGGAGGGACGCTTCATAAAGTTCGATGCAAACAAGTTCCACTTCAACAAGCTTCAGCTTAGAGCCTCACATGCAGTTCCGGCTCTCTACTTTCCAAGATGCGTAGATATGATAAAGAGCGGAGCAGTAAATGTGAAACCGCTGATTACCGATACCTTCAAACTGGAAGATATAGGTGAGATGATGGTCAAGGCGGAGAACGAGAGAGACAAAGTAATCAAAGCAGTAATGCTAGATTGAGAATGAATACAGGGGCCCGCCTCAATGGCGGACCTTCTTCTTTGAGATCAACCTGACGAGAAAGGATGATCGTCATCGGTCAACAGTCCGCCGTCCTCCGAGAAGAACCGGTTCTTCGTTCCGACGCCGCGCGTCCAGGTTCTTGTCTGAGATTCCGTCATCTGAACTTGTTTCAGAATCTCGATGATCCTCAGAATCGCTGCACACTGATGAAAACCACGTTGTCCGTCAACGGTCTTCCGCACCCCGCAGAGAAGATCAAAACCAGATCCCGAAACAAGTTCGGGATGACCCTGAACAGGAGACCCCAAACAGGAGCCCTGAACAAGATTATTTCAGGACAGGCTCATTGGGGCAGGCTTCAGGGCAGGCTCATTGGGATGACAACTAACGGTTATTCCGAAAAGGCTAGAGATTCCGTCATTCCGACAAAGCTCCTGGTCGGAATCTCGATGCTATTGCTTCACGGCTCTCCTCGACGAACGGAGAACCGTCCAACGGCCAACCAGTTCCTTTGCTCTTTCCAACCTCTTACCACTGACCTCTACCCCCGGTCTTTCAAAGACCGAAACAAGTTCGGGATGACAATGTGAGGAACTTCCAAAAGCCGATGTCGGGATAACTTCCTCAAACGCAGCAAAACCTTGACTTTATTAGCCGTTTCTGTTCACGAGAACCGAGACCCGTTTTGTTGGACTTTTCTACAACTCACAACTTTGAACTTGCAACTGATCCTTTGCTCTTCCAACTTCTGACCACTGACCTCTAACCTCGGTTTCTCAAAAGCCCAGATCCTGAACAGGAGCGCTTCAGGATGACAAAATAAGTTCGTTCTGATCAGATCACTTTAATTTGCTTGCTCTTTTTCTTTGGTTTTTGCCTCCTGGCGCGTAAGCGCCAGCATCACTTCCCCGGATGTTCTTCCGGGCATCACTTCCTCGCGCCAGCGAGCCTCACTTCCTGCCGGAGGCAGCATCA
>NZ_JFHJ01000193.1:0-1071 GCF_003666285.1 Mesotoga sp. HF07.pep.5.2.highcov
GGAGCAGGAGCTTCGGCATCTCCTTTCACTGTTCTAGGTTTCTTCTTTGAGGGGCCGGCAGCTATTCTATCATCTGTTTTGAGTTCCGTGATACTGAGCGTCGCTGTAGTTTTTTGATTAGAGGCTATGTATAATTGACCCCGAAAGGGGTCATTGTTTTGAGTGAACTGGAGAACAGTGGGAGAGAAAGAGATCAGGCGGAGAAGAAAGTGGACAGTGAAGTCAAATCTGTCCTTACCAAATACACATTTGTTGCAGTCTTAGTACTTGCAGTGGTTCTGATGCTTCTCTCTTCAAGAGGCAGGGTAGAGGAGTTCGATCCGGAGAGTGTGTTTCCAACTATTGAGGAGACGTCTCTTCTCTTCATAAATGAGAACCTTCTTCCGGAAGGCGAGGAGATTGAACTTCCGGAGATAGTCTCCATCGACTACAGTGAAATCGAGTGGGGATTATACTCGTATGAGGCTATTGTGAAATATTACTTATCTGGAGCTGTCAGAAGCCTCCACACTGTCTGGGAGTACAGAGTTCGAGATGATACCCTGGATCTCTTAGGATACTCTTCTGATGGTGAAAACTGGTTAGAACTTGATGGTTATCACGCACACTGTAGGCCAGAAATTGCATTCTGAGATTGCAAATACGTTGACTTGATGCGGGTATTAAGTGTAAAATCGTTAAGTAAGAACAAGCTCAATATCACTCAAAAGGGGGTAATCGAATGAAAAAAGTCCTGATTCTTGTGGCAGTCCTTCTTGTTGCATCGGTTTTCGTTGCAGCACCGAAGAACTTCATTCTCGGCCAGGGTCTCTACGGAGATGTAGTGTATGATCTAGCTGGAAACATAACGGGTTATGAAGGAATGGACTTCTATATCTTCCAGGCTAGCACTTACTACGAAAAGGCACTGACACCAGGTGAACTAAATGCCTATACATTTGATGGCAAATTCCTGTTCTTTATTCCGGTTTTTGGTAGAGGATGGGAATTCGTGCTGAGACCAGTGGACAATATTATTTTGACCGCTGGGCTAAGCCTTCTTTATAACTTCCTCCCCGGGCCGTATCTTGG
>NZ_JFHJ01000593.1:0-1352 GCF_003666285.1 Mesotoga sp. HF07.pep.5.2.highcov
TCATCATATCTCTTCATGAGAAATGAGGAGATAGATATGCTTCTCGTTCTTCCCGTGAAAAGAGTCAGCATAATAGCCTATCAAATAATGATATCGACTGTATATCAGGGTCTTACCTTATCCGTCTTCATCGGAATAGCTCTTCCTTTTCATCTGAGAGTCGATCCCAGTCCATGGATTGGGATTCCCGCGCTCGTTCTGGTAGTAATAGACACTGTGCTCTTGGCCTCCATAGTTTCAGTGGCTTTCGGAAAGTTCATGTCAAGGGCGGCAGCGCGAAAAGTGATGTTTGTTGTTCAGATAATCGCTGGTTTCATGTTTTTTATTATCGTTCAGCTGGTTCCGAGAAGCACGGACAATATACCGCTGTACTTGCAGAAGCTGGCATCCGCATGGGGAGTTCTTTCGAATCCCATGAACGTTTTTACCTGGAGTGTAAAAGCTTCGGAGCAGCCGATTTATCTTCTTGTAGGCCTTGGGGCAATTCCGGTTTTGGGATACATATTTTTCAGAGTAGCTTCATCTATTAAGTTTGAACCGGTTTCCTATACAAAAAGCAGAACGAAAACGGTCTCCTTTAATGGGAGATCGCGAGGGGTGTTGCTGAGAAGAGAGCTAAAAATCTATAAGCGTTATGAGCAACTTATATACTATCTTTTCTACCCCGTAGTGTTCGGTCTGATTTTCGGACTCATTTCAGATGACGCTGTTGCTTCGATATTTACTACGGTGCTCATAAGCACTATTTTTACAACAATTCAATCTGCATTTCTTATGGGAAGAGAGTTCCCTTTCATTGAAACGACAAAGACACTTCCCATCTCTCTGGGAAGAATGATAGCCCTGAAGGCAACCTTGCCCGTTCTGCTGGGGTCAGTTCTCTTCGTCGGGGTTCTCACAACCAGCATACTCGTGAAGGGCGAGTCATTCGGCTATTTTGTTGTAGTTCCCATAGTCTTCGTCCTATATATTACCTCTTCTCTATTAGGAATCAGGGGTGTCCTGGTATCCCCACCGGATCAGATGGATAATCCGAATACTTTTATGAGAACAAAGTTTGTCCTTCTGAACCAGGTGATCTGCATGGGCCTCAGCTTTGGTGCAATAATGCCACTAACAACAATACTGAGTGGCGCTTCAGAGAGCAATTCAAATATCTGGCTCATCCTGATTTCTCTAGCGTCGCTTGCGGTAGCTATCTTGATTTCTATCTTCAGCTACAAAAAGGTGAAGCTGGTAATCAACGAGATCTAAACAAGTTCATTGCTCACGATACTCTTAAACATTTGGACCAGTTTCGGGTCAAACTGGGTACCTGAGCAGTTCACTATTTCTTCAACTGCCTCTTCTTT
>NZ_JFHJ01000381.1:0-2156 GCF_003666285.1 Mesotoga sp. HF07.pep.5.2.highcov
AACGTGAATCTCGAAAGCTATTACTCAAAGCTGATCTTCCCGGAGGGTGGTCTTATAACTCGTATAGTGCAGCTGATGATCCTGGACGTGCTTTACCTGAAGTTTCTTCAGATTTCTGGGAAGAACTTCGAGGAAAAGTATTCGAAGTTCAGAGAAGTTCTCGACTTCAAGCGAAGAGGCACAAAAAAAGAGAGGGACTGAGTCCCTCTCTCTTCTTTCTTAATTACTCTCCGGAGTTGCTAACCAGGCCCCTCCAGATTATTTCTCTTATGCTTTCTAGCCCGTCAGGGTCTTCCGTTATACTGAAACCATTCAGTATCAGGTCTGCTGCGCTATCTGGATCGACGTCCTTCGAAATTTCCTGAGCAGCCTTTGCATCATTTATGGCCGACGACAACTTCTCTTTCAAGGCTTCGTATCTGTCTCTCACTCTCTTCCAGGACTCGTTGTCTTCCCTGCTAAGGTTCGCACGTTCCTGATCCATGATTTTCTTGATCTCATTTTTGCTCGTTATGAAATCTATGTACGATCTCAGAATCCTCTTGAGCTTTGAGACATAAACGTTCTCGTCGCTTGTTTCGGAAAAGACATGATCTTCGAGCTCGTCAATAGAGTATTGCCAAACTTCGTAAAAAAGATCCTCTTTGCTCGGAAAGTAGTAGTAAATAAGTGCCTTTTTCACTCCAGCCATCTGCGCAATCTCAGACATGCTGACGCCGTCGTGACCTCTCTCCGCAAAGGCCTTCCGGGCGGCTCTTATAATCCTCTCTCTAGAAGATAACTTTGCTCGCACCGGATCCACCATCCCCTCAAGGTTTTTTGTCTATAGCAAGCTTTTCTTCGTTGTTAGCGTACTTTCTCATTCTAACATCAAAATCGTACACGCCCCTGTGTGCGGGATGGGTTTCGGCAAAACCTTCCTCGTAGTATAGCTTGTCTGCGTACTTCTTCCAGCCTTCGGCGAGTTCGTCAAGCTGACCGGCAAGCTCCGTAACAACGTTCTCGCTTCCATCATGCTGAGGAATGGCGTGGAACTTGTTGACCATTGCCCTTAGGACCTTCGGGTTGTCAATGATTGGACAGGGTCTGAAAAGATTGTTGCTGTAGGGCACCATTCTCTTGTACGCGGTAAAGAACGGTGACTTGATAACTTCGAGAAGACTCTTCTCCCTGATGCTATCAACGGCAAACTGCTGGAATACACATGGTTCTACGTAACCCTTTGCATTGACGTGAAGGTACTTCGCGCCGGCGGCCAGACAACCATTCGTAAGGAATCCATGATTCCAGAAGTCAGCAACGAATGCGAAATCACCACCGAGCCTCTCTTGCTCGGTCTTGTAGAATCTCTCGTATCTCTGCTCCGGAGTAGGAACAAGATCCATGGAGGGATTCATACCAACAGGCATGAACTGGAAGACCCAGGCGTAAGAAACACCCTCGTCCTTCAGGAACTGCCAGAACTCGTCCTTCATCATTACCTCGTGGTTCAGCCTGGTCGCAGTAACAGAGGTACCGTAAATTACTCCTGCCTCTCGCAGATTTGTCCAGGCCTGCCTGACCTTCTGGAAGACATTTCTTCCACGTCTCCAGTCGGTTTCGCCTTCAAAGCCTTCTACCGAGACGGCAAACGTCGCATTACCTAGTTCGGCGAGTTTCTGGGCGACTTCCTTCGTGATAAGAGTACCATTGGTGTAGACCTGGAAGTAAGAATCGTTGAACTCTTCAAAAATTTCGAGAAGATGCGGCCATACAAAAGGCTCTCCGCCGGTAATTATGAAGAAGTAAATGCCCAGCTCGTTTGACTGTCTGATAATTGAACTGACCTCTTCCTTCGAAAGCTGATACTTTCTTCCGTAGAGACCGGCATAGCAACCCACGCAGTTCAAATTGCAGGCGTAGGTCGGGCTTATAACAACCAGCTTGGGAATGACGACCTCATGCTCAAGCATCTTTTCCTGACGAATCTTCTCTCCGAGAGCAAATTCGTTAACAACCAAGTTCGTCATAGCCTTTTCTACTGCCTTAGGGCTAGATCTCTTGAAAACATTTTGCCAGGACACGATCATTGGATGCTCTTCCTTGGCCATCTGCGTCAGTTTCTTTAGACCGCTCTTTGTTGGTTCTTTCGTCAAAGCAGCAACAGTGCCAAATAA
>NZ_JFHJ01000297.1:0-1077 GCF_003666285.1 Mesotoga sp. HF07.pep.5.2.highcov
TATGATCTGTTTCCATACCACTATGGTTCATACAAGAGCAGTCCTCCGTTGACCGTCCAAGAACATGGACCCGTCCACCGAAAGGATCAAAGATCAGATCCTGAACAGGAGCTTTTCAGGATGACGAATTGAGTTGGTTCTTACAATCTAACGTCTTGGCTCTTGAGAGGTTCTCCCTCCTGGCGAAGCCAGCCTTGCGTCCCCGGATGCTTTTCCGGGCATTGCGTCCGCCGATGTTCTTCGGCGCATCACTTCCCGGGATGATCTTCCCGGCACAGCGTCCTGCCGAAGGCAGCAATTCATACCACTATGGTTCTTACGCAACCTATTGATAATCTGAAAGCTGAATCCTGGTTTCAGTTTCCATACCACTATGGTTCTTACGCAACTAAAAACTTATCTGCATCAGATGATAGATGATTGTGAAGTTTCCATACCACTATGGTTCTTACGCAACATTTTATATCCGCATGCGTGTACACGTATGTAAAAAGTTTCCATACCACTATGGTTCTTACGCAACGGAAAGTGGAGATTATGATTATTGTCTAGAGCCTATCAAGTTTCCATACCACTATGGTTCTTACGCAACCAACTGTCAATGGTAGGATTCAAAAACGTATATCAGGTTTCCATACCACTATGGTTCTTACGCAACGAAGACCTGCTCTTAGACGAATGGAAAGCAATTACAGTTTCCATACCACTATGGTTCTTACGCAACCGATGCTTGCGAATACTTTGAAATGGCAGACGAATATCTGTTTCCATACCACTATGGTTCTTACGCAACAGTGCGGTACGAAGAGGTTCTCGCCGCCGTATTGACGTTTCCATACCACTATGGTTCTTACGCAACTCAACATGACACCAGCTATGCGGTGTCCCGCTGATAAGTTTCCATACCACTATGGTTCATACAAGAGCCGTCCTTCGCTGACCGTCCAAGAACATGAACCCGTACTTCGTTAAGATCAAAGACCGGATCCTGAACAGGAGCTTTTCAGGATGACGAATTGAGTTGGTTCTTACAATCTAACGTCTTGGCTCTTGAGAGGTTCTCCCTCCTGGCGAAGC
>NZ_JFHJ01000541.1:0-3119 GCF_003666285.1 Mesotoga sp. HF07.pep.5.2.highcov
CATTGTTCTTCTTTCCCCTTTTCTGGTCGCTTTTCAGGTAGACTACACGGAGCTTTCAAGTTACGAGCCGCTCGTACTCGATGAAAGCACAGGAACTAGAACAAAGAGCGTTGATTTCTCCGTTCTTTCTGCAAGCGATTCCAATAAAGTTGTGATTATTGCTTCAGGTTGGCTATTCGATCCTGAAAGCGAAGAGCAGGAACGGGAGGCATCAATTCAGCTGAAAGTAAATGGTGAATGCTATGAGAAGATAGTTTCCTTGGCTAGACAGGGGCTTTATTTTGTAATGAAGCCGTTTTTGTTATCATTTGAAAGGGGGTATTCGTTGTCCGTAATGGAATTAGTACTTGACTATGAATCGGTTTTGGAGGATGCGGTGAAAAAGCTTGAGTATGAATGCCTTGCATTAGAGATAGAGAGGAGCATTGAATCAGGAATTTCCGTTGGTGTTGTGGAAGAAAAAGGGTTCAGAGAAACCTCGGTAATATCAGGCGAACCCGTCCTGATAATAGCAGCCGGAGAAAAACCTACTGGAGGATATGAAATTGCTGTAACAAGCGTTCTCCTTACTGAGGCTAGAACCATAAAAGTATACGCCACGCTCCACTCACCCGGTCGCGGGGAATTTGTTACTCAGGCCTTCACATACCCAAGAAAGGCGATCAAGATTCTTGGCCTTGTCCCAGGCATTTATGACCTAATACTTGAACTGGAAGTAATGAAAGATGAAAAAGTAATTGATACTGAAGTTTTCAGTTCGTCACTTTCTGTCGAATGACAGATTATCGATTCTTTTGACGTAGGAATCGATATCGAATTTCCTTTTGAGACCGTTTGAGTTCATATATCTGACCTTACCGTAGATCTCGCGTTCAGACCACGCTCTGTCGTGTTTTCCAAAGCACCAAAGGATACCGGCGTACCCGTTTGGATCCCGTCCGTCCAGTTCATACTTGTCGTTAAGGTATATTGCCGAGCTAATAGCGCTTTCGGGATCGGTGCTCCATTCAAGAAGCTTCTTTCCCCAGTACATTCTCATGTAACCATGCATTTTCCCGGTAAGGGTCATTTCCTTTTGAGCTGCATTCCAGTAAGGATCATCGGTCTTACCACTTTCAAGTTCGAAAAGTGAGAAGGATCGAACTCTCTTGTCCTTCCGGTGCTCATTCAGAGTCTTCTGAGCCCACTGAGGCAGTGCTTCAAAGGAATCGTATTTGGAATTATAGAAGACGAAGTTCATACTCAGTTCTCTCCTGACCACCAGTTCTTCGATATACGCATTTTTCCCCCTTGAACAGGAATCGATTACTCTTCGTGCGATGTAAGAAGGTGAAATGTGTCCAAAGTGAAGAAAGGGGCTCATTTCTGACAGGCACCCGGAATTCGGATCATTTCTCTCTTCTTCAAACCGGTCTAGATTCTTCGAGAGAAATATCTCAAGTTTCCTTTTTGCTTCTTTCTGACCCCCTCGGAAACCGGAGATAATGGATACGCTCTGGTCAAGGTCGGAAAGATCAACGTCTTCAATACCCGTAGCACCTTCAAATTCAGCAAGCGAAGCTCTGAAACTTAGTTCCACAGATTCGAAATCACTTACGAATTCAGCAAAATGCTTCATAACCTTCTTCCTGAAAGTCGCTGCGCTGTATTCTTCTTTACAACTTGCCGTTCTTACAGGAACTACCACATTACTTTCAACAGAAAGAAACGGACATTCTAGTTTTTCAGCGATCCTCTTCCTCCAGTCTATCTGGTGTCGTAGATAACCTACGTCTGTTACCACCATAGCACAACGTTTAGATACTTTGGGGACTATATCGACCGGATCTCCCTTAAAAATCACGAAGCGGATTCCCTGTTCTTCGAACTCCGATTTCACATCTCTCAAACCGTCAAACATGAAGGAAAAACTCCGCAGGTTTCCTGAGGGGTAATTAGCGTTTAGAACGAAAAGCACAGCAAGTGGAACATCAAGTTCTTTCGCTTTTTGTTTAGCAAGTTCAAGAGCATGATTCTCTTCAGTTCTCTGTGAAGCTTGCATCCAGTATAAAACAAGATTCCCGCGTCGATCACTGCTCTTATTCAACTTGTGGGCCCTATCTGCTCTCATTTTCCCGATCTGCCCTTTCCAGAATCTGTTATTTCGACGAGGTCTTCAGGATAAGGCTCGAAGAAAGTCTGCCGCGCGAGATATTCGCTTTCAAATGCAACGACGTAAGATCGTAAAATGTATAGAGGGACGCTCAGCGGAATCTTTCCCTCCCTATATCTTTCGAGTGTGTCGAGAAAGAATCTCTTTTCCGAAGACGATATGTACTTTGAAAAGTAACCCAGTCCATGCATCAAGACATTGATGTGCGAGGTGTGTCTTGGTGGGGTTGACATCGTTTTGTAGAAATGAGAGGAATACTCGTCATAGACTTCTCTAATATCTCTGGAATCCATCTTCCCCACAATTGCACCCATAATCCTCATTTCGTTTTGATTGTACGACATGAATAGCAGCTTGTTGTCAGATTGAAAATCCACCAGCCCTTTCCTGGTAAGATTATTCGAGAGTTCTCTGAACCGGGAGACCGTGAAAAGTGTGGTCAAGAAGTGCTCTCTTATTATGAAGTTTGATAGCCTTCCATCGTCTTCAACTGGAAGGAAGTTGAACCTATCAATAACGATTCCTCCAAAAAAACCAGAGTCTCTACCGGATGACATTACCTTACCTTCCCCGGGATACACTTTCACATCTTTTATGCCACAGGTTGGCGATGCAGATTTGAGAATAAAACCGTCAACTCCGCTCAAACCATCGAGAAACCTGTGAGAGTAATCTGTGAGACGCTCTGTAACATCGTTACCTGTCAGGGGTTGAATTAACCTTATTCCATCGGACTTTCTTACCATTCTTACAGGGGCTCGCGGTGCACCAAGTCCGATATCGAATTCGGGACACACGGTAAAGTACTGGACGTATTTCTTCAGCCTTTTGACGAATTTGCTTGGAATCATCTGGCCGTTGTATCTGCAGGTATCGAATCCGAGACATCTACTGACCACGACTTGCGGTCTAGAGTGTATCAAAGTTGTGTCCTCCTTTTTATTCGAGGAAAGAGAGAATTTCTTCA
>NZ_JFHJ01000464.1:0-4974 GCF_003666285.1 Mesotoga sp. HF07.pep.5.2.highcov
GGTTCATACTCGAAGTTCTGAAACCACTTTGCATGGATGTACTCATAGGTATTTTGCAGTGAGTCAAGCTTTCCCGTATGAGTGAAAACGGCATAGGTTGCCTCAGGCACTTCTGCCCCAACCATTCCCTCCGGGATTATTCTCAGAGTCGAGACGGCCAAAGAGGCTATGTAGTCGAACTTGCCGTCTATGAAGTCTTCTTCTCCAGTGCACATCAATCCGTAGCTTTCCTTCGCCGATATGACATTCTCGATCTCGGTATGCCTCTCCATTAAATCTCTCCAGAGTTTCGGGCAGTTGTTCGCCGGATCATTTCCGTAGTACTTCAGACCAATGACTTTGAACGCCGATTTGTGGATGATCTTTGGTTCCATTCTTATTCCTCCCTTGAGACCAATCGGGTCTTTTTTGCACAGTCTCTTTTTCTGAGTGACGGCGAAGTGGAGTCAAAGCCTGCGATACTTGCCAGGCTTCACGTAGTATCTGCTTTTGAATGCTCTGGTAAGTGATTCCTGCGAATCATAGCCTAACTGCAAGGCGATCTCCAAAATACTTATCGAGGTTGTAGCAAGTTTTTCGGCAGCCACGCTCAACCTTCTACCCTTGCGATACTGGCCTATCATCTTGTCCACAGTGTGAAAGAAGATCCGCTGAAGATGAACTGATGAGTAGAAGCTTTCTTAGCAGAGATCGTCGAGAGTTATCGGGGATGAAAGGTGCTCCTCAATGTAATCTATGACGGAGTTCACGCAATCGATGTAATCCTATTTCAAAGGAGTGTCTCTGGACATCTTCCACCTCCATCTCCGCAATAATCGTCTTAAAGATTATACAAGTATGGAAGGGCTTGTTTTTGATCGAAAGAATCATGATGGAGTTTCTTCTCTAAGCTGAGTCAATCCAAAAACAATTCGGCTGAACGAAACCGTTAATCACGCCAACATCAGTACCCAATAAGCCTTTCAAGCTTCTTAGCCGCTTCTATTGTGCTACTTACTTCTTTCGGCAGAGGAGGTATTCCCTCGAAACCCGTTTTTCTGACGAAGTCGACCAGCATCGCCCAAAGTTCCTCAGGGTTCCAGTTAGAAAGTTTGTCCAAGGTATCTAATCCTGCATTGCAGTATAGCCTCACCCTAACTCCTTTCATTCCACCAAGTCTTGAAAGATCCGAGAGTTTAAGGTACTCAAGTATTTTCTCCATTTCAGTCCCGATGCGTGCAGCCAGGCTTTCTCTTAGCTCAGGTGAAAGGGCACTTCGATCATTTGATAGGTGGCAAATATGCCCGCTTTCGCGAGTTTTTCCATTACTATCGTGTCGTACCAGGGAATTTGTGTATTCTCATTCTTTCCCTCTTTGCCGCGATTCCTTTCTCACGAAGCTCTGGGGCGAATTTTGCGAGTGAAGGTTCAGAAAGAAAACTGAAATACTGGCCTATCCTACGGAGTTTTGCTTCAGACGGGCCTTGTCATTGCGGTTCGATTTTGCGAAACTTTCAATATCCTCTTTTTCTGCCTCTTCAACTGATTTCTCATTCGAATCAAGAAGGAATTTCTCGAGGGATGCAACCCCAGACAACGTTGTGTTGATAACATTCTAGCTCTTACCTTTACTCTTCAAGAAGGCTATGAAATCTTCGTTTTTTATCATCCATTCATCTCTCTTGCGAAGAGAAAACACCGAATCGATCTGGAGAAAACCCTCTTTAGCTACTGAATGTATATGGTCATACAACGTCTCGATTACAGCGCTTCTACAGCTATCTTCGAAGCAAGACTCATTACATCATCGAATCTACAAAGCTCTGTGCCGGGTGTCATGACGGCAGCTGAACTGGCGGCACCAGCCATTTTCAAGGCAGTTTTCACCGTCTCGCCAAGTTCTCTGTACATGCAGTATGCCGCCAGGAAAGAATCCCCTGCACCAACCCCGCTCTTGACAGGTACTTTAGGTACCCGAATACGATAGAACTCCCCACTCACTGATGCAATCGCTCCCTCGGCTCCCATAGTCAGTAGAATTTCTTCGATTGAATACTTGTTCGACACTTCGGAAATGGCCTTTCTAAAATCTATCTCTCCGATTAGCTCGCGATTGAGCAGTCTCTGAAGTTCGTGAATATTTGGCTTTATTCCTCTTGGCTTGGCCTCGACCCCCTTGGAGAAAGGCTCCTTGTCGGAATCGATATAAACGTTGACTCCAATTTTCCTCATCCTTGAACAAAGCTGAGCGTAGATATCGCTGCTTACTCCTTCCGGTATGCTTCCGCACAAAAGAAGGTAGTCGTCCTTTCTCAAAAGTACGTCGATTGTCTTGTACAGTTTATAGACTTCCTTGACGGATATTACCGGACCGGGAAGACTCATTCTGTATTGACCGCTTCCAGTCTGTACGAGAATGTTGGTCCTTGTTTCTTCTTCACTTCTTACCGTTGCATAAACGACTCCCTCATCGTCGAGCATCTCTTCTATTACCTTTCCGGTATGACCTCCAAGGAAAGCTACAGCGACCGAATGGCCTTCCAGTTCATTTATCACACGTGATACGTCTACACCCTTTCCTGCGGGGTAATCTTTGACTCTATCTACCCTCACCGTATCGTCCTCAATTAGAGCGTCTGTATATAAGAATCTATCTAGAGCTGCGTTCAAAGTCAGTGAGAAAATCACCATTTACACCTCCTACATCCTGCCGAGACGATAGTTTATGATTCCGAGTACTACAATCACGCTTGTCTCGACTCTCAGAGTCCTTCTTCCCAACGAAACGGGCGTACATCGGGTCGAGATGTCTTTTATCTCCTCCGGCGCGAAGCCCCCTTCGGGTCCCACTATCAGTCGCAGTTTTCTTTCACAAGCGAGTTTTTCTTCCACTTCTAATAAAGGTCTGCCGCCGAATTCCAGAAGCAGGTTGTATGATCCTTCTAGAGGAAGTGTCTGGGATACAGTAATCTCGGGAATGTAAGGATTAACACTCTGCTTGGCCGCTTCCCTTGCGACCGCATTGAACTTAGTCAGCTTAGTTTCATCAACTCTTGAAACCGATCTAAGGCTATTGAACAACTCGATTCTGTCGACTCCCAGTTCGGTTGCTTTCTCTATCAAAATATGAAGCCGTGGCCACTTTGTCGCTGCCACGGCTACAGTAATACTCTTCCCGTCTCTCTCAACGTACTCTCGCTCGACTACAGTTCCCGAAGCAGATGATTTCCCGAGTTCTTCGAGAAGAAATCTGTAAACGGTACCTCTCCCATCAATGCCTGTCAGTTCATCACCGGGTTTTGCTCTCGTCACTCTCAGATGTTTGGTTTCACCGCCGTCTAGAATGACTCTGTTGTCTTCAGGCAGGACGAAGAAGGCATTAGGCAATTAACCAATTACCTCCTGCCTCATGTATGGTACGAGAGCTTTCGGCACGTCGATCTTTCCGTCTCTTCTCTGGTAGTTCTCGACTATTGCTACCAGGGTCCTTCCAACGGCCAGTCCAGAACCATTTAAACAGTGTACAAACTTCAGTTTGTTGTCAACATCTCTGAACCTTATGTTGGCTCGTCTTGGCTGGAAGTCCTCAACGTTTGAGCAGGAGGAAATCTCCCTATAAGTGTTGTAAGAAGGCAACCAAACTTCAAGATCATAAGTCTTTGCCGCGGCAAACCCAATATCCCCGGTACAAAGAGAGACTACCCGGTAAGGAAGCTCCAATTTCCTGAGAACATCTTCAGCATCGGCCGTAAGATTTTCAAGAGCATCGTAAGAGTCATCGGGATGGGTGAACCAGACAAGCTCAACCTTGTCAAATTGGTGAACTCTTATCATGCCCCGAACATCCTTTCCGTACGATCCGGCCTCTCTCCTGAAGCATGCACTGTACGCCGTGTACTTTTTGGGCAGGTCACCTTCGAGGATCTCGTCCATGTGCTGCGAAACGAGTGGGACCTCTGCAGTTGGTATCATGAACATATCGTCCGGGTCGATTCTGTAGGCCTCCTCCTCAAATTTAGGTAGTTGGCCCGTTGCCTGCATAGTATCTCTCTTAACCATGAAAGGCAGAGCTACTTCCTCGTACCCCTTTGAGTGGTGGAGGTCCAGCATGAAGTTAGCTATTGCCCTCTCAAGTCTTGCAAAGTCTCTTCTAAGAATCGTGAATCTCGCTCCAGATATTTTCGCGGCTCTTTCAAAGTCTATAAGTCCGGTTTCCGGGCCGTAGTCCCAGTGAGGTCGGATTTCAAAGTCGACCTTTCTCGGTTCTCCCCACATCCTGATGACGACGTTATCTTCCTCACTCTTGCCAACAGGTGTGGTCGACGAAGGAATATTGGGTAGATAGAGAAGCTTTTTCTTCAGTTCTTCTTCTATCTGAGAAGTTTGGAGATCAAGTTCCTTAACTTCAGATGAGATTTCTTTTGCCCTTTCCATAAGGGAAAGCGAAAGGCTTACGTCTTTGCTAGCTTTGGCTCGGGCAATCTCCGAAGATATACTGTTTCTCTCGGCCTTTTTCTGTTCAACGACCTGCAGCGCCTCTCTCCTCTTTGATTCCAGATAGACTATCTCATCCAGCAGCTCCGAGGTCATCTGCCTGCACTCAAGGGCCCTCCTCACAATTTCGGGGTTTTCTCGAATCAACCTTACGTCAATCATTATTTCTTCCTCCTGCTAAAAAACAAGCTCTATCTCTACGTTTTTCCCTTCAAATGAATCATCCGTCGTATCGTATATCAGTTCGGAGGCCCAGATTTTCCTACTATTCTTGAAGTCATCGACAAAGACGTTTCCCTTTAGGTTCAGAAGGCCGGTATCTCCGAAGTATTCGAAGTAAAGAGTGTCTACATTCAAATCTCCCTTGTAATTTATGAAGATAAGCTCGGGCGTTGCTTCCGCAGTTTCTTCAGCAAAACCTTCATAGTATTCCGTTTTCTGATCAAAGTTAAGAATCTCTGTCTCGTATATGAATATATCCTTTCCGTCCTCTTCCTTTGA
>NZ_JFHJ01000131.1:0-4349 GCF_003666285.1 Mesotoga sp. HF07.pep.5.2.highcov
CTGATCGGTGGAATGACATTGGCAGTAGGTTACGGAACGAAGGCAATGCAGAGAGTTCAGGATCCTACAACCTGTGAGAACTTTGTGGATGCAGACGGTGACGGAATAAATGACAACTGTCCGAATGACGGTGTAAGAGAACTTAAGAATGCCCAGGACGGAACAGGCTACAGGCACGGAGCTTCTGGCGAAAAGGGACCGGGACTCGGCAGAGGATTCGGAAAAGCAGCACAGCTGTAAAATTAAACCCCTAGTAATTCAAGTCAAGGGCCCGAAAGGGTCCTTGTTCTTATAATGATGAAATCAGAATAACAGCCTTCCAAACCCACAGACTCCTCGTTTCTTCTGCTCTGTCACCCCGAAACGAGTTCGGGATGACACAGCGAGGGACTTCCAAAAGCCGCTGTCGGGATAATTTCCTCAGTTGCATTGAAACCTGAATTGATTGTCGCTCTCATCACGAGACCCAGTATCCTGTACTCGATACCCTGCCCTTCGCGTCATCTGAACTTGATTCAGCATCCCGTTCTAAGACCCGCTGTACGCTTAAGAACGAAGACCCGCTTTTCGCTGATCGCTGAACGCTTACAATAGCCGAGAAAGCGTATGTTCGAGAGTTCGCTGCGCTCACGAGAAGACGAGAGCGAAATAGGGACTGACGATTCTCCTAGCGTCTGTCCCGTTTTTCGCGTGGGCCAGGGATCCTGACCAGGACCATTGTCAGGATGACGTTTGGGGGAGTCATCCCGTAATGCCTCCGCTGCTGTCATCCCGTAAAGTTTGCCCTGAATCCACTCACATAGTCATCCCGTAATGCTCCTATACGGGATCTCGTTCCTTTTCTTCCTTCTCTCCCTCTCTCTTTTTTCTCCCTCTGTCTCTCTCTTTCCTAAAAAATGGAGTTCTTAAAGGTATGCATTCCTCTGGCCTCTTACGTCTTCTTCTAGGACTGTTGACGATCTCTGTATCATGGATGATCAATCCACATAATTCGTATAATTTATGGAGTAATGATCCATAAAAAGCATTCAAGGTGGTATTATTTAATTGGTGATGAAGATGGATTTTTCGACAGTAGCATTTTACAATCCATGGTGGGACGAAAAAAGCAAGAATACAGACTTAACTTTCCATCTAGTTGACAAGTACGAGAGTAGCTCATTCAAGAGAGACTACAACGGGTTTTTTGATCTTACTGGAAATAACCTGTATGTCGTCAGGGGTCCACGTAAGATTGGAAAGTCTACTCTGCTGAAGTTTACCATAGCAAAACTCCTGAAATCGGGAGAGAGACGCTCAGTGCTCTATCTCCCACTGGATACAATATCCAGAGTAGATGAGCTGAGAAGCCTTTTGTTTCAATATCTTCAATTCACCAGAAACGAGAAGAAGCGATATGTATTTATTGATGAAATCACGATGGTCGATCAGTGGCAACGAGCAGTCAAAGAGGTTCGAGACAATACGGAGATGGTCAATGACTTCTTTGCTTTAACTGGCTCCTCTGCAATTGACTTAAAGAGGTCATCTGAAAGGCTTCCGGGTAGAAAAGGGCAAAGCGGGAAGGATATTCTACTTCTTCCGTTGACTTTCAGAGAGTACCTTAGTTGCAAGAAGGTTGAGGGACTTCCGAAATGTCAACCCGAGGATATTCTGAAAATGGTTCCGGCGGACTCTTTTGAACTGCTCATTAAAAACGAAATTCTCAAGACTGAATTCTTCAACTATGTTGCTTCAGGAGGATTCCCCTCTGCAATTGAAGCTTATTCAAAAGGTGAAAGTCGCGAAACGTTAATTAACACTTTCTGGGAGATCCTCATAGGAAACATAGAGAGGTATGGTCTTTCAAGAGCGAAACTCATCCAGATACTTACCTATGTCTCTAGCAGACTTTCATCAAGATTCTCCTGGAGCAGTGCGGCAAGCGAGACGGAAATAGACACAAAGACATTTCAAAAATACGTTGAAGTATTGGGAATCGACTACTTACTTCTAACCCTCAAGCACATGGATCAAAAAACACATCTACCTTCAGAAAAGAAACAGAAGAAGATATATTACTGCGACAGACTAATCTCAGATGTAGTATCGCAAAAGCTTGGTGTTCAGCTTGAGAGAAGCGCAATACTGGAGAACATCATGACGACCAACTGCGCATTCGCTTTCGGAAAGAACCTTGATAATGGACTTGATTCGATTACTGACTTCGGTTACTGGTATTCAAAAGAAGGAAAGGAAATCGACTTGCTAGTAAAAGACGTTCCGGTCGAGCTGAAGTATCAGAACAACATAACCAACCAGGATCTATCGACCATAAAAAGACACTTCAAAAAGGGGATCATCCTTTCCAAGCATACTATTGATCTTTCTGGAGATATAAAAATACTGCCTCTTCACATCTTTCTCGCGATTACTGGACAGTAAATCCTTCCGGGATTACCCCCGGAAAAAATGGGGACTGACAAATCTTCTAATGTCTGTACCCATTTTTGCGAGGGACAGGGATTCTGACCAGAAGCACGTCAGATGACATGAGGCGAGAGTATCCTGCCGCGAAAACATGTTGCTTCATCCAGTATATCCCCACTGTCATCCCGCAGTGCTCCTGCACGGGATCTCAGTCCTTCTCTTCCTTCTCACCTCTCCCTTTTCTCTCGGGCTCATTACGAAGGAAAAAAGAACCTGGACGCGACGTGTCGAAGAATCGTTCTTCCCTGCGTAAAGCGGTCAGTGTTTCTCATCCACTCGGCTCCTTCCCCGCGAAGCGGGCCTTGCGTCCTGGCATGATTTTTGCCAGCCCTGCGTCCCGGGATGTACTTCCCGGCCTTGCGTCCGCCGACGATCTTCGGCGCCTTGCGTCTTGCAACTTCTAGTCGGAAGACGGAGAACCGGTGACTGCTGACAGCAAATCTGTTCTAATGAATCAAGAACTATATTACAGGAAGGTAAATAATGGAGTCTGTCCCGAAAAACACGAAAAACACGAAAGGTTCGTCATTCTTCTCGTCCTTATCGCCCTCTCTCTTTTCTCTCGGGTTCATTAAGTAAGAAAAAAGATGCTAGGCGTGAAGTGTCGAAGAATCGTTTTCCCCAGCGTACAGCCTTCAGCGTTTGTTGTCCAAGCGGCTCTTTCCCCGCGAAGCGGGCATTGCGACCGCCGATGCTCTTCGGCGCATTGCGTCTTGCAACTTCTAGTCGGAGGACGGAGAACTGATGACGGTTGACCTGAGAGGCTCCTTGCGAAGCAGCATCACTTCTTGAATTAACCCTCGCCGCTCCGGTGTTTGAAGGACCTGCAAGCAAGAGTATGCAAATTCTTGAGCAAATGCTCAGTGACAATCACGTGTGTTAATTCGTCATAGTGATTGATATAATTCATGTTGAGTAAGAGGAGGTATTTTGTTGAAAGAACGTCGTGGCATTTTTGAACTCGTTGACCTGAATTCGTGGAGGGAATTAGGAGTGGCTGCGCCCGGAAGAAATGAGAAGTACTGGTTTGTCAATCATTTTGGCGAGGAGTGGCTCTTTAAGATACCGAAAGTGGGAACAACAGAACATGTATCTGAGAAACTGGCTTATGAAATTGCTAAGCTTGTTGGAATTGAAGCTGCGGAGACTGAGTTTGCAATATATAAGGGGAGACTCGGTACAGTTAGTAAGAACTTCGTAGAAGTCGATAAGGGAGAGAACCTGATAGAGATGTTGGATCTGATTCAAAAGATGCAACCAGGATAAGATCCCGAATTAATGAAAGATACGTTGACAGGTAGAGAGTATTCTCTGGAGCTTGTAATAGACGTAATCCGGGCAACAAGGGAAGCACTTACAACCAAAGTTATGCAGTATTTAATTTTTGATGCTTTGATAGGTAACAGCGATAGACACCATGGGAACTGGGGAATAATATATGGTGGTCTCGGAGAAATAAGAATGGCACCCTCATATGATCACAGTGCATCGCTTGGTTCGAAGATAAGGGAAGAGGACATTGAGAATATTCTGAAGGATAAGAGACGCTTCATGGCAAATGTTGAAACGAAGGCAAAGTCACTATTGGTATTCTCCGGAAAAAGAAAAGTCACACATAAAGAATTGCTCATTTACATAAGAGACAATTTTGCTGACAGTGAGTTAGTTAGTACAATACTTGGCATGGCAAGCAAGATTAACAGAACCAACGCGAATGCTATAATTGATCGAGTACCTTGCGAGATACTTAGCAGAACAACGAAAGACTTATTGCTGGAACTGATTATCGCAAAAAGGCAATTGTTAGAGGAAGTGTTTGGATGAGAAAAGCAGTGCTGTATTATAGAGCAGAACCAGACAGGAAGATTCCCATTGGATTC
>NZ_JFHJ01000703.1:0-2104 GCF_003666285.1 Mesotoga sp. HF07.pep.5.2.highcov
CGTACTTTGGCGAGTATCTGGCATTGGGGGTTGGAGATAAGAGTTTTTTGGGTTCAGGTGTCAACCTCTATGGAGGTATCAGGTTCCTGAGATTTACCGATGAAAAACTACTGGGGGTTCTTCCCAAACCTCAATTCTTCTGGGGCGGCCTTACTTTGGGTGCAAGCACCTTCAGTGCCTTTGGAAGCGGGTTAGATCCTTTCTTGGAACTGACTCTGTTCAGAGAAGTTCCCTGGAGGGACGATTTGATTCTTACGCTGGACTCATTTGGTGCTGGAACAACCTATCCCTTCGAAGACTTAGTTGTCGGGATATCTTACGCATATGAAAAGGCAACGTTCGATGCTACACCGTTGAATAACTACTCGCTATCAATCCTTTCAGGGGCCTTCGCGTTTGGAGACGAGGAGAATTATGAAGAGAAAAGAGGGAATTTCTATGGTCAGACTACCCTCTCCTACGGGTTCGGAAAAGGAATCAATTACCTAAATCAGAAAGCTTCACTCACTTACTGGTATAGAATAATCGGTAGAATTTACGTCCAAAGCGATACAATGGCAGGATTAACTTATTTCGGCCAGGCGCCCGTGACGAAACAGTTTTATCTCGGCGGTAATCTTGATCTCAAGGGGTGGGAACCTTATTCCTTCAATCCGAGATTCTTCCTGTTAGAAATACTGGAGGCCGGAGTCCCTCTTACCGAGAGTTTTGGTATCTCCTCTTCCGATGAAATGAGCGTCTTTATACCGAAGCTCTACCTCATGGGAGCTCTCGGTGACAATGAAACTCTTGGGATGTCTGTTGGAATCGGTTTCGAATGGAAGACACCGCTTGGTGTTGCGGTAGAACCTCAATTATTCTTTGGAGGAAGTGGATTCAAATTCTATCTAGAGTTGAACTAGACGAGTCGAATATTCGTTATTCGAGCAAATAGCTTGAAAATGCAATAGAAAAGCACCGGCCGCTGTACGCGGCCGGTTGCTCTGCACTAGAATCTCTTTACTCTCTGATTATTACTTTTTGCGCATGATCAGAAATCAGGTCGGCAAATCTTTTAAGAACGCTTGAGGGATACGGCGGCGTTTCACACAAGCCGGCAACTGGTTTGTACTGCTGAACTGAAACCAACGATGCTCCTCCACAGATTCTAGATAGCTCTTCAAAATCATCTTCGGGAAGATATGCGGGGAACATTGTAATTCTTATCTCATGATTTGCGAATCCCTTCGCTATTTCTATGCTGTCTTCGATCTCTCTCAGATTCACAGGTGAAAAGATTTCGTAGTGGAGTGACTTCAAATCGATCGCAACATAGTCAACGATCTTAAGAAACTCCTGCAGGATTTCAGCATTCCAGCCGTTCGTGTCGATCTTAAGAAGGGTTTCTGGAAACCGTGATTTGAGCCTCCGCATAAACGGTAACAGTTCATTGGCTCTCAGGGTTGGCTCACCTCCGGTTATGACCACTGCGTCCAAAAGCTTTCCTCTTTTGTCGAGGTAATCGAAAACTTCCGATTCCGCCAATTCTTCCTGAACCCTTTTCTTTAATTCTGAATTGTGGCAGTAAGCACAATCAAAATTACAACTTGAGGTAAACAGTGTCAGGGCTACTTTCCCCGGATAGTCCACTAGGCTTACGCTCTCTATTCCTGCGAAATTCATCTACTCTTTCTCTCCCCACTCGGTAAGTTTCCCGTGTCTTAAACTCTTCTTGCTTTCCAGTATTCCAGTTTTGTACAGGTCGGTAATACCCCGTTATTCTTGAGTAAACCTCAGTTGGCTTTCCGCATTCGGGACAGGTAAAGTGTTCTCCCCTTATGTACCCGTGGTCCGGACATATTGAATAGGTTGGTGAAATTGTGAAGTACGGAATTTTGTAATTCTCCGCTATCTTTCTTACAAGCTGCTTTGTAGTTTCCCAGTCTGAAATTCTCTCCCCAAGGAAGGAATGAAAGACTGTCCCACCCGTGTATTTCTGTTGAAGCTCTTCCTGGAGGTCTAGTGCACTGAAAATGTCTCTAGTGTAGTCAACGGGAAGGTGCGAGGAATTCGTATAATACGGATTCTCCTTTCCAGCAGTAATGATCTGAGGGAACTTTTCCTT
>NZ_JFHJ01000479.1:0-628 GCF_003666285.1 Mesotoga sp. HF07.pep.5.2.highcov
CTCGATAGGCACATTGACAGGAAGCTTCTAACTATTGGGCTTCCAACGGGACTGGAGGGTTTCTTCAGAAATCTTGCCGCCGTTGTGGTTCTGAAATTCGTGGCACTATACGGCACAACTGCCGTTGCTGCTGTAGGAGTAACGGGAAGATTGTTCGGACTTGCATTCATGCCTCTTGTGGGACTTAACATGGGGGGTTCTGCGATGGTCGGGCAGAATTTAGGAGCAGATGATGTTGGCAGAGCGAGAGCGACTGCAAAAACGGCGGGATTAATTGGATTCTTCATTATGTTCTTCTTCGCTCTGATTGCGTTCTTTGGTGGAGAGATAGTTATTGGAATCTTCAATGATGATCCAGAGATCATTTCATATGGCGCGAGCTTTTTGAAATATGGTTCTCTTGGAATTTCAGTCCTGGCCTATGGCTTCGGTCTCTCCTCAGTTTTCGGGGGATCGGGTTACAACTTTCCATTCGTAGCGGGCAGCGTTGTCTCCAGATGGCTGATTCAGGTTCCTATGCTGATAGTTTTCGTAGCGTTCATGAAAGCTAGCATAGTCTGGGTCTGGCTTTCATATGTTTTTTCCGATATCGCAGAGGCAACTGTAATGATTTTTTACTATCTGAGGG
>NZ_JFHJ01000652.1:0-2900 GCF_003666285.1 Mesotoga sp. HF07.pep.5.2.highcov
GTTCTTGTTGTCGCGGCGGACGATGGAGTTATGCCACAAACCATAGAGGCATATAACCACGCCAAGACAGCGAACGTTCCCATAATAGTCGCAATAAACAAGATCGATAAACCGAACGCCAATGTTGACCTCACAAAACAGCAGCTTGCTTCAAAGCTTGGACTTGTTCCAGAAGACTGGGGAGGAGATACAGTAATGGTTCCCGTATCTGCCAAGACTGGGAAGGGCGTGGAAGATGTCCTCGAAATGATACTCCTGGTTGCCGAAGTAGCCGATATCAAATGCATCCCGGAAGGAAATGCAAGAGGTATTATAATAGATTCCAGGCTGGACAAGGCAGTGGGCCCGCTAGCTACTCTGGTGATCAAAGATGGGGTGCTGAAACCGGGAAGCTATGTTGTTGCGGGCTCGGCTTCGGGCAGAGTAAAAGCGCTGATAAACGAATATGGAAAGCGTGTTAAGGAGGCTAATCCATCCGACCCGGTACAGATCATTGGTTTTGATGAGGTGCCAGATGTACATAGCATAGTATACGCAGTTGATGATCTCGATACCTCCAGGTCTCTGGCGGACTTTGCGAAAAGTCAAGCCCAGAAAGAGAAATCTGTCACCACCAAACGCCACGTCAGACTCGAAGAGTTCCTGTCAATGACCGGAACCACCGATGAGAAAAAGGAACTTAAGCTTATATTGAAGGCAGATTCTTTTGGTACTGTCGAAGCCCTGAAACAGGCAATGGCTAAGCTTGAGAACAGTGACGTGAAGATTGAAGTAGTTCATTCCGGTATAGGTTCAGTGAATTCGAGTGACGTGATGCTTGCATCTGCATCCGACGCAGTTATAATGGGGTTTAAGGTAAAACCCGATGCAATGGCGAGAAAGCAGGCCGAAGTTGAAGGAGTTCAGATAAAGGTCTACGAGATAATCTTCAATCTGATAGACGATTTGAAGAAAGCTCTTGAGGGGCTTTTAGAGCCGGAAGAGGTCGATGAAGTAATCGGTCATGGCCATATAAAGCAGCTTTTCAAAATTAGTAAGGTTGGGACCATTGCCGGTGTACAGATCAACGACGGATATGTATTGAAAAAGGGCAAGATGAGAGTTTACAGAAGAAACGAGGAAGTGGCAGACCTTGCAATAGAAGTCTTAAAACACTACAAGGATGATGTGAGCCGAGTCGACGCCCCAAAAGAGTGCGGAATCAAGGCGGTAGGCTTCGATGATTTCCAGGAAGAAGATCAGTTAGAGTTTCACAGCAAAAAGAGCGTAAAGAGAACAATAGATTTCACCGAATAAGTCCCCGTTAAATGAAAGAGGTCCCTTTATGGGGCCTTTTTTTGCAGATGAGAGGCCTGGACAAAGTGACGTTGGATTCGGAAGAGAAAACTCTTATCTCCAGAGCGTGTCTGGGGACCCGAGTCTGAGTTTGGCGAACAGAAGCGCTGCACCATTCATGATTCCCAGTTCTACCGGGGACGTCGAACATCTGCAACTTCCCATAACTCATTCACTATGTCATCTGATTTATTCCAGGATCTGGAGTTGTAAGACCGTGGTTGGGGGTTCGTAAGAGCAAGAGAGACTGGTTGACCGTTGAGAGGTTCTCCGTTATCCGAGGAAAAGCTGAAGGTGACTAAAAGAAAGGATCATCGAGATTCTGAAACAAGTTCAGCATGGCGCGAAGGGCAGGTATCGATTACAGCGTATGGGGTCTCGTGAAGAGAACCGGCAATCAATTCAGGGATTCAATGCAACTGAGGAAGTTATCCCGACATCGGCTTTGGGAAGTTTCTCACTGCGTCATCCCGAACTTGTTTTGGGATCTTCGTGTTGATCTTATCCAAGAACGAAGAACCTGGACGCGCAGCGTCGGAACGGAGAACTGCTCTTTATAGGGACGGGTCCACGATTTGGGGAAGGACGGTTTTTCACGGCGTACAGCGGGTCTTCGTTCTTTACCGCACAGCGGCTCTTAGGTCGAGATTTTGAAACGAGTTCAGATGACGTAATGTGACGTTTTCGCAATCAAGTAGCACTGTCATCCCGGACTTGATCCGGGATCTGGGCTTATGAGAAACCGTGGTCGGTGGTAGCAGGTGGCGGGTTCGTAAGAGCAAGAGAGACTGGTTGACCGTTGAGAGGTTCTCCGTTCGCAGAGAAGAGCGTATGACCACAGATGGGAAAGAAGTACCATCGAGCTGGAGAGTGGCGGAGCCCCTCGTCCTTTCACAGAACCATGCGTACGGGTCGCGCACACGGCTCATGGATCAAGAATCGGATATTTCGACAGGGGATGATGATATTTTGTCATATCGGCGAGGTTCATCTCTTCAAAGAACCTGTTGGGAATGGCGTAATTGGCTGCTTTTGAGTGAGAAGATGGTTCTGTCTCTTTTTTTGTGTAAACGCCTTTTTTGTAATGGGTTTAAGAATCAGCTTATATACTTAGCTAATCTTTCATACTTTATCACAAGTTGAGTAAGGATCCTGGGCCAATCAGGAGTTCTTACTGTCCATTTCTTTGTTATATTTATTATTGCTAGATAAGCCATCTTTAAGAGAGAAGTATCTGTTGGAAAGACTCCTTTGTTCTTCGTCACCTTTCTGAGTTGTCTATTAACTGATTCAATGGGATTAGTTGTATAAACCAATCTTCTCAGTTCCTCTGGATATTGAAAGAAGGTTGATAGAGTTTCCCAGTTATCCTTCCAGCTTTTTATTGACAAGAGGTATTTGTTCCCCCATTTCTCTTCTAGTGCAAGTAATGCATTCCATCCTGCCTCTCTTGTAGGTGCCTGATAAACCGTCTTTAGATCGTGTGCAAGAGGTTTACGATCCCTCCAGGTAACATATCTCATGGTGTTCCTTATCTGGTGAACTATGCACTTCTGAACCTCAGA
>NZ_JFHJ01000359.1:0-4226 GCF_003666285.1 Mesotoga sp. HF07.pep.5.2.highcov
AGAAGAACGCGGTCGCTCTGCTGAGAGATGCATATGGTGCACTTACCAGACCGCTTCTGGCGAGCATGATAACGACTGCGCTGGTATTCATAATTCTTGCCGCAATCGACTCGCCCGCCATAAGAGAACTCGGGATTCTTTCATCGATTGGGATCGTAGTCTTCTTTGTTGTAATGATTGTCTTTCTTCCGGCCTTATCAATCAAGACCCTCATTAATTCAACAAAGGTTGCAAACATACATCTCCTTGATCGATTCTTTCAGAAGATTTCCAGAGTAATCATAAGGTTCGGAGTTATCTCGGGAGGAGTTGTTTTTGCGTTGATCCTCATACTGAGTTATCTGGGACTGAATAACATCAGGAGCTTTTCCTACACGCCTCCTGGTTTGATGTCACCCGACTCTGAGCAAGTGGCGATTCCGAACCTCATCGAAAGGACATTCGGCGGCAGCATAATAAACACGGTTCCTTTCATACTTCCCGATCTTGATTCGTTGAGAAAGGCGCACGAGGAGATCGATCAGAATCCTAACTTCAAAAGCTCATTCTCCATTCTTTCGATTGTTGAAGGAGGAAAGGGAGATTACATGAGTCAGATGGAGCAGGTAGTGAGAGAGATCGACGCACTGCGAGACTCACCGCTTGTTGAAGCGGTATTCAAGAAAGCAAACTACTATGATTTTATCGTCGAGTTGCTCGATAGGGCTGGGACTGTGGAGAGCTCCGATGATCTAATAAGTCTTGTTACTGAAGTAATCCCGGAGAGTCTAAGAGATCAGTTGCTTTACTTAGGTGGCGATGGAAAGACTTACTTTCTGTTGAACTCCGAGCCGTCATCGTATATATATAGGAACAATGTTATAAAAATAATATACGACAGTCTAAGTCCGGAACTTAAGGAGACCTTTGGGGGATATCCAAAGGTCTTCTATTATCTGATGGATCTTGTAAGGCGAGTTTCACTTTCAATATGTCTTGTCGCTTTTCTAGCGATCTTTGTAGTTGTGGCGGCGGAGAGAAAGTCCTTAATCGACGGGTTCAAAGTACTCCTTCTTATGATAGGTATTTTGATGTCCATGTTTGGTTTGATGGAACTGCTGGGCGTTGACACAACCTTTGTCACGGTAATTTCCGCTCCTTTGATAATAGGTATTGGGGTCGACGGTCTTGTGTACGTTATGCATAGTTCTAAGAGGAAAGGAAATTCCGAGCTATCAAAAACCCTTAAATCGGTAACCATGTCTTCGGCCACAACGATGCTCACCTTCTTTTCATTTGTTTTTGCAAAGGGGAAGCTTTTGAGCGCGTTCGGTATCAGTCTCGGGGTTGGTGTTTTGGCCGCACTGATTGTTGCAACTTTTCTTGTTCCCGTGCTACCATGGAACAGCAGAGAGAAGATCGGAGGTTGAGACATGCCATTACATCTTTTAGTGGCCTATTATGTAGTTGATCATGCTTTTGTGAATAACAAGAAACTGGCAAAAATGGATGACAAGAAGTTCTGGATGCATTTTGTATGGGTTGTTCTTGTCTTTCTTGCTTTCACTTTCGATGTCTTTTTATCGAATCCGCTTGGAATTCTTATTCTAATACTGTCCATAGGTTTGACGGTCACTCTTGATATGGGACGAAAGAGACTTTCCAACGAACTGATAGAGATAATTGCATTCTTCCTTTTGCTTTTCTTGACATTGCTTGGAAGAAGTTTTTTGATTGAATCCTTTGTTACCGTAGAGTTTTCCTGGTATCTGATGGGAATGCTTCTGACAACGGTAGGAGTAACCTATTTTCTTCGGGGAAGGATTATAAAGGAAGAAGCGACTGATTCAATTGGAATTGCCGAGAGAATGTCTATATTCATCTTTATTCTCGCAAATCAATGGACCTGGGTGATAATATCCGTAGCCGCGGGGCTTGCTTTCCGGGCTGTGTTTTCGAAAGAAAAGAAGACTGAATGGATTATCAGTCCCGTTGCGGGAGTGCTTATATCATACTTGTGGCAGTTGCTGATGAGGGGCATTTTGGGTTGACCTATGCAATAGGGGATATTCACGGTTGCCTTTCGCCTTTGAAAAGACTCATTAGTGCCCTTGATCTCAAGGATGACGACTCGCTTGTTTTCATAGGAGATTATGTGGACCGCGGTCCTAATCCCAGAGGAGTTATCGACTTTCTCATTGCGCTTTCAGCGAATTACGAGTGCCACTTCATTCGCGGCAACCACGAGCAGATGTTCCTAGATTACTTGAATGGCGTTCAGGGTTCCACAATATGGGCATATAACGGAATGGAGACAACGATAAGAAGTTACGGAACCATAAGATCCATTCCCGAATATCACATCGAGTTTCTCAACAACACAGTTCTGTACTATGAAGAGAAAAGCTTCATCTTTGTTCATGCAGGAGTCAGACCGGGAATTCCTCTGAAGAAGCAAGATCCAAAAGATCTCCTTTGGATTAGAGAACCCTTTCTAGAGAGCAGCTACCCGATTAAGTCGAACGGTTGTCTATGGCCACACGCCATTAATAAGTGGTCCACTCATTCAAGAGGGCAAGATCGGTATCGACACGGGTTGTGTTTACGGTGGCTTCTTAACGGCTTACAGAGTTGATGACAATTTCTATCTTTCCGAAAGGCTATGAATGTCCGTCACAACAAAAGAGCGGAAGAAAGTTCTTCCGCTCGACTAATTAATTTGCTCTCCGTTCAGACTATCAGGGATAGATACCTCTAAGCTTCGTCGCAAGAGCGACTTTCTCTATTGCATCAACGTATGCGGCAGTTCTCATATCGATACTGTATTTGTTCATTGTCGATATTACAGAGCCAAAAGCCTCTTTCATTATCTTATGCAACGCTCTCCTAACATCTTCTACATCCCAGAAGTAATGCTGAAGTCCCTGTACCCATTCGAAGTATGATACCGTTACTCCACCTGCGTTTGCAAGGAAGTCCGGAACAACAAAGATGTTGTTTGCAAGAATCATATCTTCGGCTTCAGGGGTCATAGGACCATTTGCACCCTCAACAACTATCTTCGCCCTGACGTTCCTCGCGTTTTTTTCAGTAATCGCGTTCTCGAGAGCAGCAGGGACAAGGACATCCACGTCGAGACTGAGAAGATCTTCATTGCTGATCTTCTGCCCCTTGGGATAACCTTCGATTACTCCGTTGTTCTGATCTCTGTAGACAATCAGATCATCGATGTCGAATCCGTCGGGATTGTATAGGCCGCCTGAAACGTCGCTCAAGCCAACCACTCTAGAACCCATCTCTTCAGCAATCAGTTTTGCCGCGTAGGAACCGACGTTCCCGAAGCCCTGAACGGCCACTTTTGCCTTCTTTGGATCCATGTCTTTGTATCTAAGCGCCTCTTCAGCAACAACCCTTACTCCGCGGCCTGTGGCCTCTGTTCTTCCCTTTGACCCTCCGATTTCCAGTGGTTTTCCCGTAACGATTCCCAGTACGGAGTGGCCGATGTTCATGGAGTACGTATCCATGTACCATGCCATTATCTGCGCATTTGTATTTACATCGGGTGCTGGGATGTCTTCTCCTTCACCGATGATTATCTGAATCTCTGAGAAGTATCTCCTGGAGAGTCTCTCAATCTCGTTTATAGAAAGTTCCTGTGGGTTTACACAGACCCCACCCTTTCCTCCCCCATAAGGAATGCCTACAACCGCGCACTTCCATGTCATCCAAAAAGCAAGAGCCTTAACTTCATCAAGGGTAACGTTCTGATGATACCTGATTCCTCCCTTTGCCGGACCCCGGGCGACGTTATGCTGAACTCTATGCCCTGTGAAAACCCTGATTTCACCGTTATCCATTCTGACAGGAAAGTTTACCGTAAGCTCTCTCTTCGGAAAGGACAGGACCTGCCTCATACTTTGGCTAAGATCCATCACATCGGCTGCCTTATTGAATTGCTTTAACGCATTTTGAAACAAACTAGTTTCGGCCACAAGAATACCTCCTCAGTTTAATGATCCTCAAATGAATTCTATGACCATCTCGAATTCTTCTCAAACCTAAATATCGGCAAAAGACAGCATCTACGACTAATTAACGTACCCTAGGTAACCTTTTCGGTGCCACTTTCCTGTATGCTAATCGCCAATAAAAAAGGCGAGGATATCCTCGCTTCTGGTACCCCCAGAAGGAATCGAACCTTCATCTGCGGATTAGGAATCCACCGTTCTATCCGTTGAACTATAGGG
>NZ_JFHJ01000410.1:0-1036 GCF_003666285.1 Mesotoga sp. HF07.pep.5.2.highcov
CCCTACAAGAGAATCGATTATCTTGGAAAGAGTTTCGTTACTGACGGAAGGACCTTTATTCAGATAGAAAGCCACGTTCCTCTTCAAGGTTTCGTCTTGTTCAATAATGGAAATCCTATTGAAATGAAGGAGAGAATTTTAGAAGTGAACAGGATTTTTCATGGCCAGATCGATCGGTCATTCTTAGCAGTCGGCTCCAAGAGAGAAAACGTAGTTGTCAAAGTTAGGGGTACCGAAAAAATCATACCTGGGGCAAGGCCAATGGGTGTAGATGCCGATAAGATAATCTGGAGATAATTGGGGAGGAAGCAATGTACATTTATTTTGTAAGGCATGGAGAAACAGAATGGAACAATAGTAACCGCTGGCAGGGAAGGTCCGATATTCCCTTATCTGAAAAGGGAAGAAAGCAAGCTGAAATAACTGGCACATTTCTTAAAGAACACGTTCCCAGTGTAGCGGCAATCTATTCCAGCGACTTGAAAAGGGCAAAGGAAACCGCCGAGATAATTGCTGTTTCATATGCTGAGACACCAGTTGCTAACCCGGTACTCCGCGAAGCGGATGTAGGACTCTGGAATGGTCTTGAGATAAGTGAAGCATTGAAGTGCTATGGCAATCTGATAGAGAAATGGAGGAAGGATCCATGGGCAGACATTCCGGGAACTGAACCTCTGGGGGAAGTGCAGAGAAGAGCGGCGAGTTTCATCAGATATCTCTCTGGAAATTTTCAGGGGAAACATGTGATTGTGGTTTCGCATGCCTTGTTAATCAGAACCGCAATTTGCTACGCAGCAGGCCTCCCTCTGGAAAATCACTACAGACTTTCCTTACACAACTGCTCGATTTCCACAATTAAGATTGAAGGAGCAGAAATGAGACTGCTAGAGCTCAATCTGTGGCGCCATATGGAGGAGAACTAACGTATGTTACTTAGGGTGAATCTTCTTCCACGGACAATTGATGAGAGCACGGATCTCGCTGTAGTAATTGATGTTCTGAGAGCCAGTAGTACTATAACGACTGCTCTTCAACT
>NZ_JFHJ01000136.1:0-3332 GCF_003666285.1 Mesotoga sp. HF07.pep.5.2.highcov
GAGGCCGGGTATTCTCATAGCTTGGCCAACAGATGCAGGTTTGGTCTTCTTCAGTTTTTCTCTTGCTTCCGTTGACAAATTTGATACGGCATCATAGTCCATAGTCGAGGGAATTAAATCCTCCTCGATCTCTTCGAGACGCTTAACTTCTGCCTTAAGTCGGTCGATGTAGCCGCTGTACTTGACTTCTATTTCAACTTGTCCAATAACATCGTCATCCAATATCGGTTCTGGATCAAACATGGAGATATCCCTGTAACCAACGCCGGCCCTCTTCAACAGCGAAGAAAACTTCACCGGCAAATCGATTTTTGAACTGCCCTTACTGATGAGCAGCTCGTTCAAGCCCTCCGAAGGTCTGACATTGATCTTCTGGAGCCTTATCAACTGAGTCTTTATTTCTCTGGTCAGACTGTCTACTCTTTCCTTAAACCAGGCAGGCACCAGCCCATATCTATAACCGTACTCGGTAAGCCTAATATGAGCGTTGTCGTGCCTGAGAAGTAATCTATACTCTGCCCTAGAAGTCAGCAATCTATAAGGTTCATCGACACCTTTCGTCACAAGGTCATCAATCATCACTCCAATATAAGCCTCGGATCGGCTGAGCACTAGCTGCTTTTCTCCCAACAGTTTCGCCGAGGCATTTATTCCAGCGATGAGTCCCTGACCGGCCGCCTCTTCGTAACCACTCGTTCCGTTAACCTGGCCGGCAAAATAAAGATTCTCGACTACTTTGCTCTCCAGGGTTGAGTAAAGTTGAGTGGGGTTAATGTAGTCGTATTCAATTGCATAAGCCGGTCGTACTATTTCTGCTCTGCCTAGTCCTGGAATTGTTCTTATCATTTCGAGCTGGGTCTCGTAAGGTAAGCTAGTTGAAAGACCATTCAAATAGTACTCGTTGCTGTAAGCGCTCTCCGGTTCGACGAAAAGTTGATGGCTGTCTTTGGAGGAAAACTTGATTACCTTGTCCTCGATTGATGGACAGTAACGTGGACCTCTCGAATCGATGAGTTTTAAGTCTCCATACAACGGAGAAAAATGCAGATCTCTCTTTATAATGTCATGGGTCTCTTTGTTCGTTCTCGTAAGCCAGCAAGGGTGATCGTCTTCCAGCACGTAAGGTTCGGAGAAATGTGAGAAACAAAGCGGAGTTTCGGAGGTTCCCTGACGCTCCATCTCGGCAAAGTCGATGGACCTTCCGGCAATTCTTGCCGGTGTGCCGGTTTTGAAACGCCTTACTTCAAAACCGATCGACCGCAGTGAACCGGTCAACTCTGTAGACGGAAACTCTCCAAGTCTGCCGGCTGGAAATTCATGAGGTCCGATAAATATCTTTCCACCAAGAAAAGTGCCGGAAGCCACAATTACTGAGCGAGCCGAGTATCTGAGGCCAAAATTGGTGATGACACCCTTTACGCTTCCTTTTTCAGTTTCTATAGCCTTTACTATTCCGCTCTGTATGAAGAGATTCTCCTGCATTTCCATGCTTCTCTTCATTGTCTGGCTGTACCTAATCTTGTCAACCTGAGCTCTCAACGCCCTAACCGCTGCACCTTTACTGGTGTTCAGAATTCTTATATTGAGTGATGCCTGATCGGTTGACTTTGCTATCTCGCCTCCCAGAACATCTATCTCTCTTACAACTATCCCCTTTGCAGGACCACCCATTGCGGGATTGCAGGGCGTCCATCCAACCGTATCAAGGTTGATATTTAGAATAAGAGTTTTCATGCCCATTCTGGCTCCGGCAAGAGCCGCTTCAATACCTGCATGGCCGGCGCCTATAACAATTATGTCGAATTCGTAATCTCTTTTATTTGATCGCATAACATCACTCCTCTATCATAAGTATAGTACACAGAGAGGAGGCATGAAATTGCGAAAAGTCTGTTTCGTTGATACTACGATGAGAGACGCACACCAGTCACTTCTTGCTACGAGGGTTACTACCGGCGAATTGGCGGAGATAGCTCCTCTTGTTGATCGGGTTGGCTACCACGCAGTTGAGGTGTGGGGCGGGGCTACCTTCGACTCATGTGTCCGATACTTAAACGAGGATCCATGGGAAAGACTTGATATATTGAAGGAAAGTTTCAAGGAAACGAAGCTCCAGATGCTATTGAGGGGCCAAAACCTCCTGGGTTACAGAAACTATGCCGATGATGTTGTGGAATTGTTTGTGAGAACTATGGCAAAACACGGAATCGATATAGTGAGAATCTTCGATGCCCTTAATGACTTCCGAAACCTGGAGAAGTCGGCAAAGGCCGTCAAGGAAAGCGGGATGCACCTTCAGATAGCCATGTCTTATACAACAAGCCCAGTTCATAACGTCGAATACTTCGTAGAGATTTCCGACAAAGCGCTAGAACTTGGCGCAGACTCCCTCTGTATAAAAGACATGGCCGGCCTCTTGAAACCCGGAACCGCATGGACTCTTGTAAGCAAGATCAAGAAAAGGCACTCCATTCCGCTGGAAGTTCATTCTCACTTCACTACTGGCATTGCCGGTATGACCTATTTGAAGAGCGCCGAAGCCGGCGCAGACATTCTCGATACGGCAACCTCTTCAATGGGCTTTGGAACTTCACAGCCCGGGGTGGAAAGTGTCTGGACGGCGTTGCACGACTTGGGACTTGCAGATAAGCCGGATTACGTACTGCTAAAAGAGATAAACGATTATTTTGCTCGCGTTCGTAAGAACCATAGTGAAACCGATGCCGGTTTCACTATAAACACATCGGTTCTTGAAAATCAAATACCCGGGGGCATGTACTCCAATCTGATCAACCAGCTTAAGGCACAAAATATGAGTGACAGATTCGAGGAGGTACTCGAAGAAGTGCCCAGAGTGCGCGCCGATTTGGGTTATCCGCCCCTGGTTACACCAACCTCTCAAATAGTAGGTGTTCAGGCCGTTCTTAATGTCATGAACAATGAAAGATACAAGACTATAACAAAGGAAGTTGAAAGATACATCAAAGGCTTCTACGGTTCGCCGCCCGCGGAGATCGAAAGCACGTTGAAGACTCGGGTGATGGGTGACGAGAAATCGATTTCTCATAGACCGGGCGACACTCTAGAGCCGGAAGTCGAGAAGGGCAGGAATGAACTAGGTCTCTTGGCCAATAGCGATGAAGATCTGCTTATCTATTTGCTGCTTGGGGAAGTCGGGAAGAGGTTTTTGACTCAAAGATACAATGACTCTCTGAGAGTCGATTTCGATGTCGCTAAGAATTTCAAAGAGGGAATAACAGTATATCCAGTTTAATTCGTAGTATTAACAATTTTTACCTGGAAAGAAGCATCATCATCATCGATTAGGGAAG
>NZ_JFHJ01000157.1:0-7618 GCF_003666285.1 Mesotoga sp. HF07.pep.5.2.highcov
TCTCCTTTATCTAGTTCGGGAACTTCAGTATAATGCTTCAGCAGACAAACGGAACTTATGCCAATCAACACGTTTATGATCGGAAAACGGGTCGTCTCTTGTACACCATGCAGATGAGCCCAAACAGTCTTGATTATAATGTAACCGAGCTCTCAATTGTCAGCTACTGAAACCCCGCAAGTTTCAGCCTGAAATAACCGAAAATGAGGCTTAGGATAAGTGTTATCGCGCTGGATACCGTGAAGACTGCAATGTATCTGAGGTTTCGACCCCTCTCTTTCACGTAGATTCTATAAGCTATCAGATTAGCCAGAGAGGCTATAATCGTGCCACTGCCTCCAATATTTACGCCCAGAAGAAGGCCTTTGTAGCTCCCGGTAAATGATGAAAAGAGAATCGCTGCAGGCACGTTGCTGATAAACTGCGATAGAAGAGCGGACCTGGTCATTGTCCTAATCTCACCATTTGTTGCAGACTTCATCATATTAGCTATTATCTCCATTCTTGAGATGTTGTCAATAAAGACAAAGAACAGCAAGAAAGTACCCAGCAAGAAGTAGTCAATCTTTTGAAAGAACCTTCTTTCAAGAATTATTGTAACTACCACAGTGAGTACAAGTCCTACTCTGAAGTCGATGATTCTGAATACGGAAAGCATAACAACAAGAAAGCAACCAATGAAAATACCAAGCTTTTGAGGTTCACAGATCTCCAAAGATGGAGCATCGAAAACAATCTTCCTCTTGGTGTTCAGAAGATTCATCAAAAGAGTCCAGCAAACACCAAAGACAACAAATGGCAGCATGAGGCTGCTAAATTCCCAGATACCAATTTCGTACTTTTCGAAGAGAAAAAGATTCTGCGGATTTCCTATCGGCGTCAGTGCGCTGCCAATATTAGCGGCCTGACTCTGAATAATAACAATCCACATCGGCTCGAATTTTGCCTTTTCGGCTATTGTCATTGTGAGTGGAACAAGTGCGATAAGGGCAACATCATTTGTAATAAAAGCGCCCATGAAAGCTGTTAGAATTACAATTACGGATCCGATGCTTCTAGCGCTTCTTAGATTGGAGAGCGAGATAGTAGCTATCTTTTCTAGAACCTTGTATTCCTTAAGAGCCTGAACAACTATCATGAGGCTTAAGAGCTCGGCAATTACTCGCCAGTCAATGCTTTCAATACGAGGGGGAATAATTATCGATGTGATCAAAGCCAGCAGCAGAGATATCCAGAACATCATCTCCTTTACGAGATGTCTCTTAATAAATCCTTTGTTCAATATAGTCCTATAAATAGCTCCTGAAATATCAGGCACTGCAGAATGACCTCCGATCATGAACAAGGGAGATGATATCACCGAAAAAGAGATCAGATTAAGCATATTCTGCTAAATGGAGGTAACCGCAGTTATGCGAATCAAAATACAACAGGTTTCTTTCGGTTCGCTACTCACCATACGGTGTCTACAAATGTCGAAAATTTCCTAAGATAGAACTTTCAGTAATTGAGTATGATAGGGCTTCAATGTGTAATATACTCAAGAGGGTCGATCGCGCGCGTTTATTAAGATAAGAATGAGCTAGAGAGAATTTGTTTTTTTCGACGGAGGGTAAGACGTTTGGCACGAAGAATTCATTATGGACATTATGGTCATGAATGGAATGTGACGCGATTGTAGGGTTGATCGTTTCCATTCTGTTGTTCTGATTCTCAAAGGGGCGGCAGAGTTACTGATAGATCTTATTAGATCTGCCAGAGGGATCGACTTCGAAAGATATGGCTTTTCCCTCTTCAACAAGTTCAGAGTGAAGCAGCTAAAGCGCTGGTTTCTTTTCGTGATCGATCAAGAGAAGATACAGACTCGCGATCAGCTCGAGTGCGAAGCAAAGGCATCCATGGCTTATGAAGATATTGAACTACTCAGAGCCTTTGGAAGTTCCGATTCGCAGTCTGACGAATCGATAGTCAAGACCGCCCTCGAGGCGCTAGACAAGGAAATGTTGATAACCGAGTAGGACGGACACTTCAAGCTTAGCGAAAAGGGCTCGGCCGAGTTGAGATCTACACGTAAGTGATAGCCAATTTGAGGAACCAATCATTGTCTTCTCAAACCTCACTTCCAAAGTCGCTTATCTCTTGTCAACTACTAATCTTTCAAGATAACCATGATCATCGAAGTAAAGCGGAGATTAGGAAGTAGTTAAGCATTCGTATGATTATTTATGTGTAGCTTTTTCAAAGAGGCAAAGAGAAATCGCAATCTCCGATTTTCCATTGTGCACAGCCCTATTGACAACGGCAAGTTTGGCAGAATAAAATTAAATTGCAAACGATATAGTTTTGAAAAATGTAGTATAAAAAATTCTGATTAAGGTGATAATGATGAATAAGGTATTTCTCGTATTAGTTTTAATAGGATTAGTCTTCACTGGTTTCTCCAAGAACATAGTAGAAGTAGCGGTTTCAGCAGGCAATTTCAGTACACTCGTAGCGGCAGTTGAAAAGGCAGGTCTAGTGGAGACTCTAATAGGAGATGGACCTTTTACTGTGTTCGCTCCAACTGACGAAGCAATTGCAAAGCTTCCGGAAGGAACTGTTGAAAGTCTCCTAAACGATATACCGGCGCTTACGAGAATTCTTACATATCATGTGGTTCCTGGAAAGTATATGTCTTCAGACGTGGTATCTCTTGAATCGCTCAAGTCCGTAGAAAGCAGCTCTATACCAATAAAAGTAGAAGAAGGCAAGGTTTACGTCAGTAATGCAATGATAACGGCAGTTGATATTGAGGCAAGCAATGGAGTAATTCATGTTATTGACACGGTCATCCTTCCCCCGGAAAAAGAGACAAGGAGAATCCCTGAAATTGCTATCGATGCGGGCTCCTTTACGACACTAGTAATGTGATTCCTAAATAACATTGCAATTTAACGAATTAGAGCTTATAATTCTCTTATAAACTATGAAGGAGGATTATGAGCATGCCGTTTGAAAGCACGAGGGCAAAGATCAATCTCAGTCCAGGAGAATTGGCCAAATTGGAAACAATATCTAAATCCAGAACAGAAAGCATGAGCCGGATTGAAAGAGCAAAGATCCTTTTAGCCTATTATCGCGGAGAAACAGTGTCGTCCATTGCGCGTACTTTGAAAACCAATCGCCCCAAGGTAGAAAGGCACATTTCCAAAGCGTTGGATCTGGGCGTCGAAGCGGCTCTCGAAGATCTTCCCCGGAAGGGCAAGCCCCAGGTAATTACTCCCGAGGCGAGGGCTTGGGTTGTGTCTACGGCCTGTCAAAAACCCAAAGACCTTGGGTATAGTTACGAATTATGGACGACTAGGCTTTTAGCGGAACATATCCGCAAACACTGTTTGGAGTCAGGCTTCGATTGCCTGGCAAAGCTGTCGCGGGGAACGGTTTCCAAGATATTGTCCGAGAATAAGATCAAGCCGCACAAGATTCAATACTACCTGGAACGCCGCGATCCGGAGTTCGATCAGAAGATGATTCAGGTGCTGCATGTGTACAAAGAAGTCCAGATTATATCTGAAAAAGGGGAAGATAGTTTGTTTGCTTACATCTCTTATGATGAGAAACCTGGAATCCAGGCGATTGAAAATACCGCTCCTGATTTGCCCCCTTTGCCCGGCAAGCACGCTACCGTTTATCGTGACCATGAATACGTAAGACATGGGACACTAAGCCTTCTTGCCGGCATAGACCTTGTAACCGGCGAGGTTATCGCTACAGTGGAGGATAAGCACAGAAGCCAAGAGGTGATAAACTTTTTGAAAAAACTTGATTCCCATTATCCAGATAAGAAACGTATCATCATCGTACTGGATAACCATAGCGCACACACTTCCAAGGAGACGAGGGCCTATCTGGCTACGGTTCCCAATCGCTTCGAATTTGTCTTTACCCCCAAGCATGGCTCCTGGTTGAACATCGTCGAATCCTTCTTTGGCAAACTTGCCCAGACAGTCCTCCGTGGGATCAGGGTCAAATCGAAGAATGAGCTTGCCGAGCGCATCCTTTCATGCATCGATGAGATCAACGAGTTTCCCGTTGTTTATCGATGGAAGTATAAATTGGATTCAATTTCGGTCATCTAGTATTGTAATGTTATTATGGAAACATACTACTAGTTACGGCACTTCAGGAAGCCGGTCTAGTCGAAGCGCTTATGGGTGATGGTCCCTTTACAGTCTTTGCCCCTAATGATGAAGCCTTTGCAAAATTACCCGAAGGAACTATCGAATTATTGCTCAAGGACATACCAACTCTAAAGAACATCCTCCTATACCATGTCGTATCGGGAGAATACATGGCTGAAGATTTACTGGGAATGAGATCTTTGACTGCTCTTAATGGCGGTTAGCTGATGATAAACCCAACCGAAGTCAAGATTCAAGGATCTGGAATAATCGTAACGGATATAATTGCGGCAAATGGCGTAATCCACGTAATAGATACGGTGATGATTCCTTAAAGGTAACCTCGTACCACTATCAAGCGATAAGCAGATCTTTCAGGCGGAGCATTTTGCTCCGCCTTTACTATTGCTTATCCTCTGCCAATCTACTTTTCCGAAGCTGCATAAAACTCTAGGAGAAGGGCATTCCAATAATTTAGAATTCTAATAGACAAGATGTATTTATTGATCGGGGGGTGTATATGAACGGTAAGTTCTTTCCCGAAAGCAAATACGACGTTGCGGTAATTGGATCTGGACTCGGAAGTTTATCGGCTGCCTCTATGCTAGCTAATAAGGGACTAAAAGTGCTCGTTGCAGAGCAGCATTATCTTCCCGGAGGATGTTGCTCGATCTTCAGAAGAAGTGACTTCACGTTTGATTCTGCAGTTGGCATGGTATTCGGATTCGGAAACCGCGGCTTCAATTCTCACAGGTTTGTTTTCAACGAGATCGGTGAAGACATTGAAATGGTAAGACACGAGGCTTTATACTCCGTGACCTTCGGAGAGAAGAAAATTGTCTTTTGGCCAGATCTCGACCGATTTATAGAAAAGCTTGGAAATAACTTTCCTGGATATGAAGAACAGCTAAGGAAGTTCTACAACTATTCTGCCGACTTATATCACGAAGTGATAGTTGCTGATCCTGTAATCGTCCCTCCCACTGAAATGAAGAGAAGCGATAGTCTCAGATCTCTGCTGAAGCATCCTGTACGACAGGCCAAAATGATCAGGCTTTTATTCAAAAGCACTGAAGAACTTATGAAAAAGTTTATCGACCCCGAGGCAACGGAGCTTTATCAGTTTTTCGATGTTCTTACTTCCACGTACTACTATACGACTGTAAAGGAAACCCCCGGCGTACTGGCCGTAACTATGTTCATAGACAATCATGAAGGAGGCGGCTTTTACCCCGTAGGTTCTTCTCAGATGATACCGAGCAAACTCGAAAAGGCGATCGAGAAAAACGGCGGCTACATGCTATACGAAAATCACGTTAATGAAATACTCTTTGATGATGGGAAGGCATCGGGGATAAAGCTGGAAGATGGGAGCAAAATTAGATCTGACTTCGTGATTTACGGCGGAACGGTCTGGAATCTCTATGGAGGAATCATTCCCGAGGAACATGTTAGTCAGGAAAGAGTTGAATGGGTGGAGTCCCTTGAGCCGACTTTTCCCGCCATGGTCGTGTACGCCGCCGTAGATTCTTCTGCTATCCCGGCCGGAACTAATCCGGTGGAGATGCTTATCGAGGAATTTGACGAAATAGCCAAAAGCGATGTCACAGTATACATACCTTCGATTGACGAACCTTCGATATGTCCAGAAGGAACTCACGTAATGTCCATGATAGCTCCCTCAAAGAAAAAGTGGCCGCCTCGCGCCTTATTAATCCCCAAGAACTATGAACCTTATGAGTTTTGGGTCATGCAGCCAGATGGGTTAATATTCAGTGATCAAGATAAAATGGAGATAGGCAGAAATCTCTTTACTGACCAACTTTACGAGCCCTTTGAGGAGCTAAGAGTATTGGGTAGCGAGATATCTCAGAAGGAATCCGGGTTGGGAGAATACAGTTTCTTTTCACGCGGAATGAACACTGTTGTAATGAAGGAATTCAAGTGGAGTTGGGTTGGGCTTCATGGAACACAATGGCGTCTGATACTTACGAAGAGCAATTGATTTACAATAGACCCGTTATATGCTAACGGGTGAAGGTGGTGGATAGTATGGCAGAAGCAAAGAAGTTCGACTGGATCTCTCTTCTCGTGGGTTTCGTGCTCATAATTGGAGGTATTTTTTCTCTGAGCAATCCTCTTGCAACGTTCCTTACCCTTGCAATAATGTTAGGTATCGTTGTTCTTGTTCGTGGAATCATGTTGATAGTTGCCTACTTCAAACTTGAAAACCGAACCGGAGCTAAGGTTTTCTTCGCGCTAATTCTAGGAATATTGCTGGCTATTACGGGGGTAATATTTCTCTTCAGACCGCTTTTTGCCACAAACGTATTTGCTTTCATAATAGCGATATGGTTTATTGTGGATGCCATTAACAACCTGATAAACGCCGATCGGCTGAAACCTGCGGGAAAGGGAATCTACTTTCTGAGCATTGTCTTCAATGTTCTTGTTCTTTTTGGAGGAATAATACTCGTTCTACACCCGCTCATTGCCGGTCTGTCGGTTGCCGTAATTATTGGGATAACTCTCCTTGTTTTTGGTGTAAACCACATTGTTCTAGCGTTTATGGGCAAGAAGTCTGCATAGAAGAAGTGATTTCTTCGTAATTAAGACTGGATGAGTTCTTTGAATTTGAGATGGGGTAAGGATGCATCAATCTATATCCCATCTTTTCTTTTTGTTCTTTTACTGCTGAGAAAGTCAAGTTCTCGAGTTCAGTTCGGGTATAATGGTTATGTATGGCTCCTGATATTGTTTATACTTCATAATCACACTCTTGTTTTCTGCATTTGATTTCTGGAAACCTCTCATGGAATTCATGGTCATATAGTTACTGCAGTTGTCAGATTTGCCGCAAAAAGGAGGTATTTAGGTGAGAAAAATCGCATTGGTCTTTCTTCTTTTGTTAGCTTTCATTTCCGCTTCGCTTGGATGTACTGAGTTTCTTCTTTCGCCTGAAAAAAACAATGGTTTAGTTATCTCAGGTAGAAGTATGGAGTTCTCATATCCTCTGAACTCGAAAGTTGTATTCTTCAACAGGGGTGCAAGTTTTAGCAGTCATATGCCTGATGGGTCTGAAGCGGCCTCATGGGAAAATAAATATGGATTTGTGGGATTTAATGCTTTTGATATTCCCATAGCAATTTCAGATGGATTGAATGAAAAGGGATTGTCTTTAAGCGCCCTTTGGTTAACGGGAATAGAGTATGAAGAAGTCTCTCCCGATTCAGATTCTACAAAGGTTATAGAGCTGTTCGATCTTCGTTCCTGGATTCTTGGAAACTTTGACACACTCGATCAGTAAGAGAAGCTCTTGAAAGTATGACAATTTGGGGCAAAGAAAACGAACTGCTTGGGGAAGTTCCCCTTCTTCACCTCTCTTTGCATGACAAGTCTAGTGTAAGCATGTTGTCGAGTTCATTGATGGTGATATGAAGATTTACGATAATCCAAAT
>NZ_JFHJ01000043.1:0-2936 GCF_003666285.1 Mesotoga sp. HF07.pep.5.2.highcov
TGAACCCAGTACTTCTCGAAAGCCCACTCCCGTATCATCTCGGTTCTCTCTTCGCTGTTGGCAATTTCGGGATAGAAGTATGGATCCCGCCACTCTGTGTACAGGTCCGACACACTGAGGAAACCTGAGAAGTCATCAAATCCAACGTTTTGAGGCTGAGAACCAGGATTCTCCCCCATGTGCCATTTTCCAACAGCTTGAGTAACGTAGCCGGCATCGCTTAACAACTGGGCAAGTGTAACTGCATTTGTCAGTCCTCCGGGCTCGTTGTACAGCGTTGGCCTTAGTATTCCATGCCTGACTGGGAGCTGTCCCGTAAGAAGAGTCGCCCTTGTTGGTGAAGAAGAAGGTTGTGAATAAGCTGAAGTAAGCATGAGTCCGTCTCTTGCAAGTGCATCCATGTTTGGAGTCGGCGCTCCCACAGCTACACCTCCACCATAAACACCGAGGTCCCCCCAACCGACATCATCCATTAGGTATACAAGTATGTTGGGCCGCTTCCCAGTTCTGCTCTCAAACTCGGCCAACTTCGCCATTGCTTCTTCTCTCTGCTCCGGATGAGGTAATACCTCCTCCAGATTCGGGGCCGGTTTTACGGTTTCGAGTGGCATAGTGTCTTCATAGTTGGCCGCAAACGCAGATGTGAGAGCGAGAGCGCTTCCAGTGGCTCCAATAAGCACTTTTCTCAGTAACCTGGAACTTTGAATTTCCATACAACCATCTCCTCTTGGATTCACTTTCTAATAACCTTTCTGGAAGTGAAAAACCACGAAATAATTTTTGAAAGCAGCATTCCGGGACCGTTCTCGGATAACCTTATTGGCATAGAAGAAAACGATCGAAGATAGTTAATATAGTCACAAGATAAATGCCTTCAAGATACTATCATAAAGACCTTCGAAATCAGAGCAAATGCCAGATATCTACTCGAAGAAAACTTCGCGCTTCGAATAATGAACAAATGCAAGCCAAATCTCTTTCATTGACTACTCCTGGCAGGTTCCAGATATCTGCAATAACTCGCTTATGAAGAGATCTTCGGAAATTAACACGTTTTGACATCTAAAATTTGCAAAGCAATAGCGGAAAGAAAAAGTGATAAGGTCGTTTGAGTTATATTGATTAAACTTGCTTGCCCTGACTAGAACCGGTGAAATATAATGCTTGGATTCGGAATCTACCGTACAAAAGAAAACTCCCAGACCGAAGTTTGAAAGTTATAGTTTCAGGAATAATACTAGCTTTTTTGTATCAGGGCGGCCGTACTTAAGCCGTAAGTACAAGGCTACTTATACAGGAAGCCATCGCTGATGAGATCGCCGAAATTATCGTATATCTTTATCCGCAATGTGCCGTAGTTTATCATTTCGGCCTGAATGGTTCTCTCGATCCAATAGGAGTCGTACCAGCCGTACTCTCCGACAAAACTCCGGTTGGCTCTTCTACTTACTATGTCCACGTTGTACGGGTCATTGTCGAAAGATATCCATCCGGTATTGTTCGAGTTCACTATGAGAACAACATTGTGGTTCCCATAATAATCATTCAGAACACCACTCCACGTTCCGTCTAGCATGTCGTCAAATGAAAAACATCCGCCAAGCAGCAATACCATAATCACGGCTAGAGACACCAGGTATTGCTTCTTCATGGAGGTCGAACGGCGTTACGATAGAAGTTTTGCAGTTTGAACCCTTCAGATAAAGAGCTCTCTGTCCGAACCGCCACAAAGTCATGATGTCAACGATCATATGAAGATCAGGAGCACTCGAATGTGTAATAATTGAATCGAATTTCTTGTGAGGAGGCAAGATATGGAGACAATCGTGTTCAAGTTTTCATTACCCACATCTGCGATTATGCTGAATATTGGAATCGTTGTTTTTGTTGCGGTGATATTCGTTTTCTCTCTATTCAAGACAAAGGGCTGGCAGAAGACTATTTCACTAATAATCATAGGCAGTCTGTTCGTCTTCTTCATATTTCTCTTCCTGATATTTCCATTCACAAACGCCGTGAAATTTGACGGCGAAAACGTTGTTCTGAATGCACTTCCCTTCGGAAGAAAGACGATAGCAATAGATTCAGCTGAAATCGTTGGAATTATCGACTGGACTGAAGAGAGGGACTTCGAGCCGACGGTAAGAACCAACGGAGCATCTACAGGCCTATACAAAGTGGGCTGGTTCCGACTCAGAAATGGCTCCAAGGCCTTCATCATGACTGCAAGATCGAAAGCCTTCGTCATGAAATCCGAGGATATTTACTACTTGATCTCTCCGGATGAGCTTCAGGAATTTGCCGATGTAATTTATTCAAATTAGGAATGCTTTATTGTAAGAAACGTGTTAGGGGGTAACGGGTTTGTGGCATCAAGATCAGAAGTGAGGCCGACTTCGTCTGGAAGTGATGCTCGCTAGCGCAAGAAAAGACACCCTCTCCTCTCTGGTCGTAAAACGTTGTGAAAAGGCGTCCTTCGAGAAGGAAAGAGCCACCTGGATAAGAAACACTGAAGGCTTACGCTGGAAAAATGCTTCTTCGACACTTTGTGTCAAAGTTCTTCGTTAAGGACCACGAGATAAGGAGAACCGGGCGAGACGTTTCTCTCGCCTTCTAGTGAGCATAGCGAATGTCTCGAAATTATCTTCCTCGTCCTATCTCGATCTTGTCTGAGGACAGGTCTATGATCTGGGACGAAGGGCCAAGGATGGCTCTTGCTTAAGCATGATGAGATATGACGTTCTCAGAATTATCAACTCTCTTATATTCTCCATGCGAAGCTCTCAACAATCTTCTTTCTCACTAATTCTGATCTTCGCTCCTAAATCCCCTCTTTAGAGCTCTTCATTACCTATACGTCAGGGAGTCAAATACCATAAATTAGCTGCTTTTTTGCACGAGTTTATATTTGGCTCCTAATGATCCTGATCTTAAAT
>NZ_JFHJ01000433.1:0-2177 GCF_003666285.1 Mesotoga sp. HF07.pep.5.2.highcov
TGCCGCTTCGTGTAGGCTCTGAGGTATGGCTGCCAGTCCTGTAATATAAATAATCGTGAAGTACCCTATGTACTTCCAGAAATATACCAGGATTGTCGACAACCTTACCATTCCCGCTGTTGCCAACCACTTATAATCCTTGCCTACGGTTCCGAGCAAAGTGTTCATGGTGGTATTCGCCAGACCTCGCGGATCGAATATCAACAACCAGATCGCTGCAGCAACTACTGAAGAGAGGACGGCCGGTGAGTAGTACACTATCTGGAAGAACTTTTGGAACCTACGCCTTGACATGATGAAGACCGCGAGTAGAAGACTAAATACCACAATTGGAATGAACGTTCCAAGTGTGAAGATAGAGGTCGCCTTGACTGAATTCCAGAAATCGGGCGATTTGAGAAGATACTCATAGTTTGCAAAGCCTATAAACTTTGGGGGCCGCAGATCAAGGAGTCTTTTTCTGAATAAGCTGGTGTAAAAGGCATTCATTATTGGATAGAACGAAAAGACAGCAAAAAAAGCAAGCGATGGGATCACAAAGAACCAGCCCCACCTTGCTTTTTTGTGTTCTATGCCCCTGTTAAAAACACGTCTCAAAGGTAAGGCTCACTCCTTTCTGAAAGGAATTTGCCCGCCGGAGGCGGGCAAATAATCTAGTACTGATCGTCTAATACTTCCTGGACCTTTCTGCGCAGTGTATTTAGAGCGTCTTGGGAACTTGTCCCAGTAAGCATGACAGATTCTACAGCTTCCTTTATTAGAGACTGAATCTTTGCTGAGCTCTCAGAGAAATACACAACCGTCGATTTTTCAAGATCGGAGATAAAGACGTCTGAATATGGATAATTCTTGAATGTCTCTGATTCAAGAAGGTCGTTTGTTGGTATTATGATCGCAACCTTTTCAAGATACTCCTCGGCATGACTCAGCATGTAAGAGATGAACTTCCAGGCCATTTCCTGATTCTCTTTTGGCTTCTGGGAGTTCACCATGTAGTAGTGTCCATAATAGTGAGCTGGCACATAATTTACGGCATCTTCGAACTGAGGGAAGGGAACTACCATGAATTCTCCACTATCATAGAACTCCGGATTGTCGGCCTTTATTCTAGCCAGTTGGTATAGACCGGTTGTGCACATGCCTATGTCGTTGTTGTCCATATTGAATAACTTCCGAGCGTTTTGGTAAGTTGGAGAACCGAGATTTCTTCCATTCGGTCCCCATTCTGCCATATAGTCAAGGAAGTTCAGCCACGCTTCGTCATTTATAATCGCGGTTTTTCCGTCGTCACTTACGAGTTTTCCGCCCATCTGTTCGACCAATGGCATGAACGCTACGAGATAGTATGGGTACCTGAAATCAAAGCCCCTACGGGTAATTATCTCGCCCTCCCTTATTGTAAGCTTTTCAGATACTTCCATCATCTCTTCCCATGTTTTTGGGTAGTCGATTTCCGGGTCTAGACCGGCATCTCTGAATACTTTCTTATTAAGCAAGATACACCAGTTGGTAATTTCGAGAGGAAGCCCATAAATCTCGCCTTCATACTTCACAGGATCTAGAGTTCCGGGAAGGAATGATGCCAGTAAATCCTCCATGTCTTTGTAACCTGCGGCTTCATAATCAACAGGGGCGACTCTGCCATTTGCAATGTAAGCAAATTCATCTTCAATTGACATATTGAAAATGTCCGGCCCCTGATTAGCGGCGAAAGCGTCAGTATGAGCTCTTGTATCTTCGTTGAAGACTGTGTAACCCTTTTGATTACTACGTTCGGGTACATTTCCTGAAATTCCTCAATGAAACGTTCTTCAAGCGGTGTTCTGTTTGGATCTTCGTGAGTCCAGAACTCCAGTTCAATCGTGTTGGCAATAAGAATCGAAAGGGAAAGAAGAACCATTAAAAGAACAAAAACTAAACGCCTGTTCATCTAAACACCTCCCCATGTAATTGGAGCGATTGCTCCTAATTAAAAGGATACATCACTGAAGGTAAATACAGAAGGATACTCATGGCTTATTTCAAGCGTTGAAGACGATTCTTTGAATTATAGCGGCTCAGAATTAACCTGTGCAAACAAATCTGTGAAATTGCAAGTCTTACGATAAGGAGGTGAAATATGAAGAAGTTGATTATTGCTTTCATTGTCATTGTTCTTCTTTCCCCTTTTCTGGTCG
>NZ_JFHJ01000351.1:0-1907 GCF_003666285.1 Mesotoga sp. HF07.pep.5.2.highcov
GCACGAGCGGGAAACGGCTACAAATATCGTCAGCTTGAGACAATGATTGATAAGGTCATTCTTAAAGATAGAATTGAGGCTGACATTCTCGATCTCGATCCAAAGGCGGAATTCTCTGGATCCCTTCCTGCAGCGCTTGAAGACCTGTACCGTGATATATCGCTCGAGTTCTATGGACTAAAGGGCTATTCTTTTCAAAGGGCAGTAGAGTCGATGAATAACTATTTTGAAGGTCTTTACGGAAGGTCAAGATTGGCCTTGATTCTGAAACGATTTAGCATAAGAGAGGGTTCTCCTGAAGAGGCCTTCTTTGAAGATACACATCCCGATCCTTTGAATCTTGCAATGAAGCCCTGGTTCCACAGTTTTGCCGGTTGGGAAAGCAAGAAGACGTTCCATGAATTGTACAAAGAGGCCTTTGACAACGCCGTTCATTTTTTGCAAAATTATCTTGATGGAGTGGGCGACTTCTCTTTGCCACGGGTCTCTCTTATGACAAACCTGCCACTAATGGAATACTGAATGACAAATTCGTACAGAAGGGAGGGAGGCCGTATCCAGATCTGGAATACGGTGATCATATGAAAGTTCTCGGCATAATTCTAGCAGGCGGGCGGGGTGAGTACTTGACTCCTCTTACTCAGGTTAGGGCCAGCGCTGCACTGCCAGTTTACGGAAAGTACAGATCCATTGATTTCACGCTCAGCAATATGGTCAACGCTGGGATATCAAAGGTTGGGATAATCACGCAGTACAGTCCGAGAAGCCTGATGGACCATATAGGTTCGGGAAAGGAATGGGACCTAGATAGAAAACAGGGAGGACTTTTCATACTGCAGCCTTATTACTCTCCGGACAATCCTTCCATGGGATACAAGGGAACTGCAGACGCTCTCTTCCAGAACATAAACATTCTTAGAAGAGGCAATGAGGACTCGGTGCTGATCGGCTCAGGAGATCACATCTTCAAGACTGATCTAGCAAAGATCTTCAGATACCATCTTGACACGGCTGCCGATATAACCGTTTTGACAGGCAACAAAGAAGGCGAATGCGGTATGGAAGGAATGGACCGAGTGGTCTGTAGAAACGGAAGAGTTGTCAAGTGGATCGAAAAGGAAAAGATTGCGGAAAACCCGCAAGAAGGCGACTGTGTTGCGCTTGACATATATTTCATTAACAAGTTTTTATTGAGAGAACTGCTCTATTCTGCGGTCCCCAATGGTGAAAATGAGCTTGTGAAAGGGATAATTTCTCCGAATCTTTCTTCATTGAATGTTAGAGAATACAGGTACAATGGGTATTGGCGGGATATTAAGCTGAGTAAAAAGTGCTATTTCAGAACGAACCTCGACATACTTAATCCTGAAATAAGGAGGGAGCTCTTCTACGAAAACGGCAGAGTCTTCACCAAATTGAAGGATCTTCCACCTCCAAAGATCACCGGAACTGCATATATGAATAACTCTGTGATTGCCGATGGATGCGTAATAGGTGGAAGAATAGAGGATTCAGTCTTATTCAGAGATACGAGAGTGATGGCGGGCGCAACTGTGAAGAATTCAGTTCTTCTTGAGGGTTGCTTGGTTGAAGAGGGAGCTTATATAGAGAACGTCATTATGGACAAGTACTGCACCGTGAGGCTGGGAAGAAGTTTTGTCGGTGAAGCCGAAGATCCCACTGTGATCGAAAAACACGGCGTAATTTAGGCGGGGTGATTGTATGGCCAAGAAGGTTGTTGCATTGATATTAGCCGGCGGACAGGGGACGAGACTCGGTTTGCTCACTGATGAGGTTGCAAAACCGGCAGTGCCTTTCGGCGGGAAGTACAGAATCATTGACTTTTCTTTGAGCAACTGCGTCAACTCCGGTATCACGGCAGTCGGTGTTCTTACTCAGTACAGGCC
>NZ_JFHJ01000200.1:0-2240 GCF_003666285.1 Mesotoga sp. HF07.pep.5.2.highcov
ATCTTCATCCCTCTCGGTAGGCAGACCAACCATAAAATATAGCTTCACTCTTTGCCAGCCACTATTTTTGGCAGCCTTAACGGTAGCCATCAGATCGTCCTCGGAAACATTTTTGTTTATTACATTTCTGAGGCGCTGAGAACCTGCTTCCGGAGCAAATGTCAGGCCGGTCTTTCTTATTGACGCGATTTGTGAGGCTATCTCGACACCAAAAGAATCTATTCTAGTACTGGGAAGAGAAAGCGCAACTCTCTGCGGCTCAAGCAAAGGCAGGATCTCTTCGGTCAAGACGTCTATAGCGGAGTAATCCATTGTCGAGAGTGAGAGAAAGGAGAGCTCATCGTATCCAGTTGCCTTGAGTACCTTCCGCACGGATTCCCTTAGCTCATCGACTCCACGTTCTCTAACAGGCCTGTAAATCATCCCCGCCTGGCAGAATCTGCAGCCGCGATTACAACCCCGCATCACTTCCATGACAGCTCTGTCGTGAACGGTTTTCATGTAAGGAACCAGTGGAGAGGGGTCTATCTCGTAGTCCGAGAGGTCGGCAATGACTGCTTTGACGACCTTTCTTCTTCCTAGTGAAGGAACATAAACTCCCTGAATCTTTGATAACAGTTCCAGAAGCTCCCTTCTTCTGCCAGATCTAAGTAGTTCTATGTTTTCTCTTACTTCAATGCAAATCTGAGGTGTTACGGCTTCTCCGTCTCCAATGACAAAGGCGTCGAAATAGTCGGCCATTGGCTCTGGGTTGGTCGAACATGGACCGCCACCCAACACTAGTGGTTCCGTCGTTCTTTCTTTCTGAAGAAGAGGAATGCCTGCAAGATCAAGCAGTGCGAGCACATTACTATAGCAGAGCTCGTACTGAAGAGTTATTCCAACGATGTCGAATTGGGCAGCGGCAGTGTATGTTTCCATTGAATAAAGGGGGATCCGAGCGCTGATCATTTCCTCGATCATGTCCTTCCACGGAAGGTAAGCTCTCTCGGCATAGAACTCATCGGTTTTATTGAGCTCTTTATAGAGGATTTTCAGACCTAAATGTGACATACCGACTTCGTATGTGTCTGGGAAGGAGAGAAGGATACGCAGCTTGTCGTCTGGATCTTTAATGACGCGATTCAGTTCCTTGCCGATGTACCGGCTAGGTTTTCCGACTTTGTTCAGCACGCCCGAAGAGACTAGCCATTTCCTAATGTCGTCAGAGTTAATCATCAAACCGTGAATTCAGTGGAAATAAGAAACATCAATCTAACGAGATTGTCGTAGTCTTCCATCGAAATATATTCCGTTTCGGAATGAAGATACTTAACAGCCATGGCGAGTGGAACCATCTTTTTCCCCTTCTGCTGGAAGGGAATTCCATCAGTTCCTCCGCCGGTTACTCCCATCTGAAGAGGAATATCCCTTTCTCTTGAAAACTCCATCAATCGTTTTCCGAGACCGTAATCACCCAGGGATGAAGTGTCCGACATTCTTAGCACGGGTCCATTACCGGGTTTAACGTCACCTGTAAGCCTTGAACAGCATGCAAAAGAATCAACTGGGAAAAAGAGGTTCGGTTTCAGCCTTTCGGATAGTGCCCTTGCTCCAATCAATCCGATCTCTTCCTGTACAGTCCAGGCAAAAACGATACGCCTGTCGAGATCGGTCTCCATAAGCATATCGAGAAGATCCAGAAGGGCAAGACAGCCAGATCTGTCATCGAGGGATCTGACTGCCACATATTTATCGTTAAGTATTGAAATCTGTTTTCTGAATACCGCGTAATCAAGAACCTCTATTCCCAGTGATGCAGTTTCTTCCTTTGATGAAGTGCCAACATCTATTACCTGGTTCTGCCAGGAAAGATCGGTTTTTTCTCGGAGGTGAGGAGGTGTCATACCTATCACTCCATCTATGGACTCGCCGGAGGAGGTTATTACATCCAGGTGTCTTCCTACTAGAAGCTCATCGGCGATTCCTCCAACCTTCTTGAAGCTCAATGAACCGTCGGAATTCACACCAGTTACTAACAATCCGATTTCATCCATGTGAGCTGCAAAAGCGATTGATGAATCTCCGTTGCCTACTTCTAAAACAACATTTCCCAGATCGTCCACAAAGGGTTCTACGCCCTCGGGAAGCATCTCGATAATCTTTGCTCTAATCATCTCTTCTCTTCCGGTCATGCCCGGAACAAATACAACTTCCGTAAGCCTATCCAAATTCATGAAAACACCTCCCTAACAATTATA
>NZ_JFHJ01000408.1:0-633 GCF_003666285.1 Mesotoga sp. HF07.pep.5.2.highcov
GTGCGCCCGGCATGATACACAACTATAGGGTGAAAGACCCGAATGCGGGGAGTCAAAGAAGCATTAGCCAGAGGCAAGGGTGTCACTGGTAACGGTGAATCTGAAGGAAGCCCGAGGCAAAGTCCGGAACTGAACGAAAGTGAACCAGGGATGGCCGTTACAGTAGGGTAACCCTGCCAGATAAGGGAAAGCCCTGACTCCAGCTGTAAAGGTTTGGATGGCAGGATTCGGATGAAAGTGGTGTATCTTACCCGGGGAAGTCCTCATGAGTCCGAAAGGGGTAACCGTTAGCAAGGAGGTGATCCAAGTTAACGGAAAGCTCAGGAGGATGGCAGATGAACCCGTAGTAGTGAAGAACCTCTCCGAAAGGGGAAGGGACCTTGGCTAAAAGCCAAGGGGGTGATGGGGAAGTCGAAAGGCTCCATCACTTGCGAAGGGGGGAAGGATCGAAGAAATGTGATCGGAAGACAGAGAAGAGATTCAGCTTAGACAGTTAAAGACAAGGTACACATTCCCGAAAGGGTAGAGAAGCCAGTAATAAACTGTCGAAACAAAATCTGAAACTACAACTGTTGGAAGAGAGCATACAGGAGAAAGAGATGAAGTATTACAGTCTAATCGACAAAGTCTATT
>NZ_JFHJ01000274.1:0-2016 GCF_003666285.1 Mesotoga sp. HF07.pep.5.2.highcov
GATCCTGAACAGGAGCACTTCAGGATGACCAAAAGTGCTGGTTCTGATCAGATTGCTTTAATATGCTTCTTGAGGATTGGGTCTCGTTCTTGTTCTTTGCACCTGACCAACCACCAACCACCTACAACAAACAACGCAACATTACACAAACTGTCTTCGGTTTCTAGCTGTGTTTTTCTTCTCTTTTCGGCAACGGACAAGACTCAACTTTATAAAAGCTCACTTCGCCAGTTCGTAGATCTTTTTTACATCGTCCTTGTAAAGCTTCACGAACTGACCTAGAGGACCGTCTTCAGTTGCCTTCTTGGCCATCTCGTCAAACCTGTCGTCGGGAATTCCTGCGTCTGTTAGGGTAACGGGAATGCCGAGGCTCGCGAAGAATTCCTTCAGCCTTTTAATCCCCTCAAGAGCGGCCTTTTCAGGATTGCGAAAGTCCGGTTCGACATCCCAAACTCTGTAAGCGAACTGAGCGAAACGCTCAATATCATGTTTATAAACATATGTCATCCACGGTGCCCACATAATTGCAAGGCCTCCGCCGTGAGCTATGTCATATATCGCGCTTAGTTCATGCTCCATGCCGTGAGTAGCCCAGTCTCCGATCCGCCCAGTGCTTAGCAAGTCGTTATGTGCTATTGTCCCTGCCCACATTATCTCGGCTCTAGCATCGTAATTTTCAGGCTCTTTGAGAGCTATTGGAGTGTTCCTGATCATCGTTCTAAGTGTAGCTTCGCAGAGTCTGTCCGTGAAATCTACGTTCTTGACATTTGTGAAGTACCTTTCCATTACATGGGACATTATGTCCACGGCCCCGACTGCCGTCTGGTAATTCGGCAGCGTAAATGTCAGCTCGGGATTCATTATGGCGAATTTTGCCCTCATGTTTACGCTGTTGGTGGATCTCTTGTACCAGCCGTCTTCGTTTGTGATGACCGAGCCGCCACTGGATTCGCTTCCGGCCGCCGGTATAGTCAGAACTACACCCAGCGGGAGCATCTCTTCCACTTTCTTTCCTTTTGAGTAGAAGTCCCAGACATCACCTTCGTAGGGGACGCCTATTCCTATCGCCTTTGCCGAGTCGATGACACTTCCCCCGCCCACAGCGAGGATTGCGTCTATCCCGTTCTTTCGGCAGAGTTCAATTCCTTCCTTTACAAGTGAGAGTCTAGGGTTCGGCTTGACTCCGCCTAGCTCAAAGATCTCCACTCCTGCTTTTTTTAGGCTCTCTACTACACGATCATATATGCCGGTCTTCTTTATGCTGCCTCCACCGTAGTGAAAGAGGACTTTCTTGCCCAGCTTCGAAATCTCTTCTCCGACCTTCTTCTCGGTGTCTCTTCCGAAGATTATCTTTGTTGCGTTGTGAAATGTGAAATCTAACATCTAATCACTCCTCTCTTATATGTATTACTTCATCATCATTAAGATAGTCCGATTTTCCGCTGCCACGATTCTCTATGATCTCCATAATTCTTTCAATAGATGCTTCGATAATTCTTGCCGTTGCCCCCCAGACCACGAAGCCGGGGAAACGGTATCTTATTGTCCTCTTCCCGTTCGGCATTATGATCGGTTCGGGAGCATTCATGATCAGAGCCTTAACGGAAAGAAAGACAATGTCCTCCACTTCATTCTTGTTGATCCTGAACTTCAGATCGTCAATAAATCCAAGGAACGAAGTAATTACTTTGCCCGAGGTGACGGTTGTGCTGACATTCAGCGGGTAGATCTCGTCAAGCGAAGAGGGAAGAGCACCGATCTCTTCCTTCATTTCCCTTACGGCGCATTCAAGAAGCGTCTCGTTCTCTTCTCTGTGTCCCCCCGGGAAACTGATCTGCCCCGGATGACTTATCCTGGTAGACCTCCTTGTAAGAAGCAAATGGTAATCTCCGCAGATCTTCACAATAGGTACAAACACGGCCGTTTTATGATCCTCTGAATACAAGACTCCACCTCACGCATATTCTACTATTATTATCCATTATAATGCTTTTAGGAGGCGATGAAGTGAAGGAG
>NZ_JFHJ01000460.1:0-1472 GCF_003666285.1 Mesotoga sp. HF07.pep.5.2.highcov
ACATAGTAGAAGCCCATCGTCCAAGAGCATGGACGCGTCCTTCGAAGAGAAGTTGCAAGTTGAAAGCGCTGGAGTGAAGAAACGTCAAATGCCGTCATTCCGACAAAGCTCCTGGTCGGAATCTCGATGCTATTGTTTCATTGCTCTAACCAAGAACGAAGAACTTGGACGCGGAGCGTCGGAACGAGGAACAAGCTTTTTCTTCGGCGAACGCAGAGCCATTCAGCGGTGATGCGGTTTCACTCTGGTCTTTCAAACGTGCAACCCGCTAACCTCGGCCATGGTTTTCAAAAAACCAGATCCCGGATCAAGTCCGGGATGACAGACTTAGGTTATTCGGAAAACATCACATCACATGACAGCGTCCTGTAACTCTTAAAAACACAACAACCTGTCATTCTGAACTTGATTCAGAATCTTGGTCTTGAGAGCCGCTGGACACTTGCTAAGAAAAGCTGATGGCTGATCGCTGTGAAAAACCATCCTTAGTCTTTCATGAAGAGCAGTAGCAAGTTGAAAGCGCTAAAGTGAAGAAACGTCAAATGCCGTCATTCCGACAAGGCTCCTGGTCGGAATCTCGATGCTACTGCTTCTTTGCTCTAACCAAGAACGAAGAACCTGGACGCGGAGCGTCGGAACGAGGAACAAGCTTTTTCTTCGGTGAACGGAGAACCGCTCAACGGTCAACCAGTTTCTTTTCTCTTACGAACCCCCAACCACCTACCCCGAACCTCGTCATTTATTCTTCCGCGTCTGGCTTGCAAGACTTAACCTTCCGGAAATCGGATATAAATACACTTGGTGATAATATATCCATATACATATATCAGTATATACATAGGAGGATATTTATGACTTTTGACCAGTGGAAAGAAGAACTCGAAAAACTCTCAAACGAAGGCCCCTTTGCTATTGCAGATATAGATATCGACAAGTTTTCGCTTTTGAACAAGGAATATGGAAGAGACTGCGGGGACAGGGTCTTCGAGATTCTAGATAAGACGCTGAAGGAGAATCTCCCAGAGAAGCTCTCGTTTGTCAGGTTTGGAGACGAGTTTTTTGTCTACAGCAGCGAGTACACCCTTGAGACTCTGTTTATGGAGATGCAGGATTTGGCTCAAACTATTTCGAAGCTCTCATTTGAATGCAAGGGAAAGACGGTTAGGTTTACCGTCAGCGGTGCGGTAGGAGAGTTTCCAAGGAACGCGTCGACGGTCGAGAAACTGCTGAACCTCCTTTCGGAGGGAATGAGAAAGGCAAAGGTCACAGGGAGAGCACAGATAATCTTTGCACCGCTTGAAAAGGAATCGAAGATGGTTATGAAATCCAACTACTACTTGAGATCGCAGCTCGACGGACTAGCAAAACTAACTGCCCTTTTGAACAGAACCGAGTCATCACTCTTACGGGAAGCGCTGGATGATCTACTGAGAAAATACAAATTGTAGAAATCTCAAAATACCGAAGAGAGG
>NZ_JFHJ01000176.1:0-12175 GCF_003666285.1 Mesotoga sp. HF07.pep.5.2.highcov
GAAAACAACAGCAGGTATTATCGCAAAAAGCATAATAGCCTCCACAGGAGAATGGAAATTTGATTGATTATATCACTGCCGTTATTAGATTCGAAGCCACTTTTGGGGCTTGATTAAAGATCAAAGTCGGCAGAAATACGGATATGGAAGTTTTTTGGAGCTGGCAACACTAAAACTCAATGAAGACAAGTTCCGGTAGACTTGCGAGTCTGCCGGGAAACCAGCCTCCGACTCCCCTAGTTACGAAGACCTTTGTCCCATTGATCTGATAAAGACCCCTGAAGAAATCTCCGCTGAAGCCCCTTGTACTCCTAAGAATGGCTTCAGTTAACCAGGGGATGTAGAACTGACCGCCGTGAGTATGCCCTGCAAGAACGAGGTCAAAATCCTTCAATACGTTTTCGTGTTCTTCAAGAAGATTTGGAGCGTGAACCATCAGTATCTTGAGATCGTAGTCATCTTCCGGAAGAAACTTTGTCCATGAGAAGTAGTGATGTGAAGGAGTTCCAGTAAGTCCCAGTTTCTTATCTGAGATCTGAATTTCAGTTGAGTTTGCATGGACAACATTTATTCCTGCTTCCTCATAGATTTTCTGCATCGTAGTCGTTTCCGACTCTTCCCAGTTGCCGTAAACTGCATATACGGGCGCAATCGCAGTCAGTTTGGATAGAAAGCTCTCCATGTATTCCATATCCGTGTAAGGAGCCAGAACATCTCCGCCAAAAAGAATCAAATCGACCCCTTCATCTGTGAATTTCTCTAGAAGGCGATTATGCAGCGGCTTCTTCGTCCATATATGAATATCGGCGAAAAAAACTATTTTCGCCGAGGGTTCATCGGAAAAAGTAAGCCTCTCAACCGTCAAAATGTTAGGCTCGATAAGAAACACATAGGCAACAACGCAAGCAAAAATCAACCAGAATTTCCAATGCTTCAAGAGAAACCTTCCCCAAAGAGTTTTGTCGTGCGTTAACATTTTACATTATTGTTGGGCCGTACCGATCTGTTTCACTAAATAAATCGTGATTTCTTCTTTACAAGTGCCCTACCTTTCCATTTCGTGCATCCAAAGAAGTGAAAGATAATCGACATATAGCCAATGATGGATGAGATCGTTGCGATAAGCGGATACAAAACGACAACTAAAGGCGAAAGACCGAACTTCTCACTTGCGAGAAACCAGAAGATTATTGAAAACAACACGCTAACAGTTGAGGAAATAGCAATTGTAGGTGAAGTAACCGTACCGGAAATGGACAGAATTAACATTACCAAAGGGAAAAGGTTTATCGTAAGTATCCATGTCCACACAAAAATCGCCGGAATCAAGCGATATTCGAATAGGGCAAAGTAGTTTTTGAGAAAACCCGCGCAGGCATCTTTGAAACTCTCATACATTTTGCACTCAACAAGGTCTGAGGCATTGTAAAGCCTCCACCTCATTCCTGCCTTCTTAATCAGCTTTCCAAGAGAAAGGTCATCTACTCCATGGTCTCTAACGGACTCATGTCCACCAATAGAACAATATGACTCCTTCTTGAACATCATGAACTGCCCACAGGTGACAGAAAGTGCTCGAAACTTGGTTCTGTAGGCTAAAGCCAAGGGGAAAATCGACAATATGCTGTGCACCATGAAGGGCACCGTCAACAATTCTCCCAAGGTATCGGTTCTTTCTTTGACTACCGCCGAAAGCAAATCTAGATCTTCTATCTGCATTGCTTTGACTGCAAAGGAGACAGTCGACGGCGAGTGCACAGTATCCGCATCTGTAAAAAATAAGATCTCCCCCTTTGCTTCCATTGAAAGTTGATTGCATGCCCAGTGTTTACCAAGCCAACCCTTGGGCAACGCCTTCCCTTTGATTATTCTTAAATTGTCGGAATTCTTTGCCAGTGATTGCAGGATTTCCATCGTCCTGTCGGAAGAGCAGTCTTCAAGCACTATTACCTCGATATTGCTGTAGTCCTGGTTAAGGAGAGACGTAACACATGCAAAGATATTCTTCTCCTCATTTCTGGCGGGGATCAATATGGAAACCATTGGTCCAGGAATAGCTTTCTTTAAGCGACTCATTCTCTTAATCACGAAAAGATTTGAAAGAGTAATAACTAGCATGATTCCGAGAAAGACAGAAATCGAGATAGACTGAGATTGAAGAAAGCCCACCTCACTTACCTCCAAAAAACTTCAGCTTTATTGGAAAGACCAACTGATCTCTGTGCTTGAAGGCAAGTAGAGAAGTATTGAGTATCCATGTCAGGGTAAGAACCAAATCTCTTTGAACAAGTAGAAGTGCAAGAAGGCCAAACATGCTTAGAATGACCTTCCAACCATCTGTACTGGGTACCAGAATAAACGTAAAAAACAACATTAACACACCGATTATCGTCGGCCCGACCCACAAGGTCAATCCTGACCAAATACCAAAAGAAACTGCGACTGCCTTTCCTCCTTTCATTCCCAGGAAAGGGGAAAAGGCGTGTCCCAAGACGGGCGAAATCGCAACAGGGACAAGTCCTAGGCCTGAAATATCCCCAACAGTACGCGCTAGCAATACAGGAAGATACCCTTTAGAATAGTCAAGTGCCATCGCAATCAACCCCAGAATAATGCCTGCGCCTCTAATTACATTTGATGAACCGGGATTGCCGTCGGCGATTTCCGATATTCTCTTACCGGTAGTTTTCTCATAGAGGATTTTTGAGTACATTACCGATCCGGAAAGAAAGCCCAAAGCTGCCCACAAAAGAAACATGATCCAATCCTCCTATGTAAAAACGCAAGACTCCCCTTTCCGTTCGCCCTCACTGGATATTATGCAAAGCTGACCGGTACCGAAGCTTCATATTAGGATTATACAGAATCTCCACTCCATAATTCGACAGTAAAATTCATCTTTGGTGGTACCGACAGAACTTCAGTCGATGGTACAATCTCATCGAAACTTGAAAGGATGGTGAAGATGAAGCGAATCCAGTTTATAGGTATCATTTTGATCATGTGGACGACCGCATTTTCAGTACAGAATCTCGCTGATCTCTCTTCCGAAGACTGGAGAGAGGATATCGAGTACCTTGAAGAAAGGCTGATAAGCATTCATCCCAATCCCTTCTTCAGGATAGATCGGGAGGTCTTTCAAGCTTCGATTAAAGCCCTTGAGCAAGGTCTTGATGAGTTGTCATGGTATGAAATTTACACAAGACTGACGGAAATCGTTGCGTCGATTGGAGATGGACATACGGTTGTCTATCCTCAAGGCAGTTCCACGCTCTATCCGATATATACTTACTGGTTCAGTGACGGTCTCTACGTAATTGCTACATCGGAGAGTGAACAGAGACTTCTTAATTCGAAAGTCCTCGAAATATCCGGCACGAAAGTTGATGATGCTTTGAAAGCCCTTAGAAGAGTTGTGTCTCACGACAACGAATGGGGTTTCATGAATTCTCTTTCTGACTATTTGAACAAACCCGAGATCATGATGGGTCTTGGACTTGCCGACAAAGAAGGGAATCTGGTTCTTAAGATCGAAAACAACGGAGCTGTCAGTGAAGTGCTCGTTAAACCTCAGAATGCCGGGTTCCAATGGGTTCAGAAGAGAATCGAAGAAATCGACAGAACTTATATTGGAAGAAAGTACTGGTATCAGTACTACCCTGATTCAAGAATACTGCACTTTCATTACGCGTCATGTGGCTCGGAAGAAAGGAACCCGTTCATTCTATTCAACTGCAGAATGTTTCTATTTACCTGGACGAACCCAGTCGACAAGTTCGTTCTTGATCTTAGAGGAAACGGAGGAGGTAGCTCAGTCATTCTGGAACCTTTCATTCTAAGAATGATGATAGATTGGAGGCTGAACAGAACGGGAAAGTTTTTTGTTCTAATCGATCGTGGAACCTTCTCTTCGGCAGTTCTCAATGCCATTTCTCTGAAAAAGCGCACAAATGCGATCTTTGTGGGAGAACCAACGGGAGGCAGTCCGAGGCATTATGGTGAAGTGAAGAGATTCGTCTTACCCAACTCCGGAATATCTGTAAGTTGTTCAAGCACTTACTGGAGAACAACTTCCGATACATCACCGGCTTTCATGCCAGATGTCATTGCTATTAGATCTTTTGAGGACTACTACTATATGCGAGATCTGGCAATGGAGGCAGTTGAATCCTATAGAACCGAAAAGGAGGAATAAATGATCACGCTGTTCAAGAACGTTGAAGTATTCACACCGAAGCCTCTTGGAAAGAAGGATATTCTTGTTTCGGGTGAAAGGATCATAGAGATAGATGAGCGAATTGATGAATCTGCAGTAGTCTCCTTAAATGGAAGAGTTCTCGATCTTTCCGATAGATACGCAGTTCCCGGATTTGTTGATGGCCACGTCCATCTCATCGGTGGAGGAGGAGAAGGAGGCTTTTCTACCAGAACTCCAGAAGGTAGCTCGAAGCAGTTTCTCGAAGTCGGCACTACTACCATAGTCGGCCTATTAGGTACAGACGGTATTACGAGAGACCACATTTCTCTCCTTGCAAAGGCCAGAGACGTTCAAAACGATGGACTGAACGCGTTCATGCTTACCGGTTCATACAGGTATCCGTTAAAGACGATTACCGGAGACATTATGAGGGACATAGTCCTGATACCGGAAATCATTGGCGTTGGCGAAGTCGCGATCTCCGATCACAGAAGCAGTAATCTGAGCGCCAAAGAATTACAGAGATTTGCAATGGATGCTCGAGTTGCCGGCATGCTCTCAGGCAAGGCAGGAGTTGTTGTTCTACATCTTGGAGACGGTCAGGAGAAGTTGAAGCCTCTTTATGAAGCTACTTCAGATGGTACCCTCAGTCCAACTCAGTTGATTCCAACTCATATCTGTCGTACTGAAGAGCTCCTTTCTCAGGGCATTGACTGGGTGAGCAACAAGGGTGGCTATATAGACATAACTGCAAATGAGGATAACACACACCTGGTTCTAAGCGATATTTACAGAAGAAAGATAAGATTCGACAGAATTTGCGTATCATCTGACGGACTTGGTTCACTTCCAAAGTTCGACAGCGAGAAGAACCTCGTGGGAATAAAACCAGCACCAGTCGACACTCTTATGAAAAGCTTCATAAAGCTTATAAGTGAAGAAGGACTTCCAATTGATGAGGCTCTCAGACCCTTCACGATTAATCCTTCCAGGTTCTTCCATCTTGAAGAAAACGGGATAGGAACACTGAAGAAGGGCGGCATCGCCAGTATTGTTTTTCTTCACAGAGATCTTAGCATCGACCATGTTCTTTCTAACGGCCGGTTGTTAGTGTAGAAGGAGGCTCATCAGAATGGAATTTGCCGCAGTGTATTACAGTAGATCGGGTTCCACCAGAGCTATCGCAGAAAGCTTTGCAAGTTCTTGTGGTGCAAAGCTCTTTAAACTAGAGGATCTGAAACCCAGGAAATCTGTTTCGGGGTTCTCCGCTCTTCTGGGTTTAGGAAGCGCTTTGAAAGAGCCACTTCCGGATGTAAGAAGTTTCGACTTGGTTGTTCTTTTCACTCCGATTTTTGCGTGGCATCCTTCACCTCAGATGAATACATTCGTAAGGAATGGAGATTTGAAAGGTAAGCATGTCTATCTTGTCGGAGTTGGAGCCGGTGAGAGCAATGTTAAAGCTCTAGAGAGGTTCAAGAAAGAAGTTGAAAGGGCCGGAGCTAAAGTTTTGGGTTCAAAGAACCTAAAAGGACTTCAAATTAAGCAGAATATAAAAGAGGTAGAGCCGCAACTTTTGGAGAGTGGCAATCAGCTGGTTGGCGCCATTGAGAAGGCTTTCAAAGAGACCTAGAACAGATGCTCCAGAAGTATCTTGGCGCCGATCGCTATCAGCACTGTTCCCCCGGCTGCCTCCATAGCTCTACCGAGTTTCTGGCCGATCCTTTGACCTCCTGTTACTCCGATTGCCGAAAGCGAAGCGGTGATCACTCCAGTCATTATAGCAGTCTCTATAACTGGCTTTTCTAAGAATGCATAGGCACTACCTACGGCTAATGCATCTATCGATGTGGCGACTGAGAGAAGAATCAGAGTCAGCCCTTTGGTTCGATCCTTGCAAGTTTCCTCTCCCTGGTTTTCAAAAGACTCGTAGAGCATTTCCCCTCCAATTGCTGCTAGCAGAATGAATGCTATCCAGTGATCAAAATCCACAATGAAGTCTCTGAAGCCTGCTGCCAGGAAGACTCCAATGAGCGGCATACCAAACTGGAAGAACCCGAAATGGAAAGATACCCTGAAAACATGCCTTCCTGTCACGTTAGGAAGAGAGATTCCTGTACAAATCGAAACGGCGAATGCATCTAATGCAAGACCGTAGCAACTAACAGATTCTCCATCCAAAGCTCCTGTAGTAAGATTAACTAGATAGTAGCATATAGTCACCAGAAAAATCTGTGAAGCGGATTAGGTGACTTGTCGACTCTGATCGTATCTTTTGAGGGCTCCAGTAATCTCTTAAACAGAAAATCCCATCCAAAGACTTTCAAGATGTGGAGAGCGATTTGACGACGCCTAATCTGGAGGTTGGAACTGGGAGGGGGAGAGGGTGTTATCATAAGAAGTAATGCGAGGCTATCAAGGTGGTGCATCTTTGGAGATAATCTACGGCACACGAAATCTGGCCAAAGTGATGAGCATGAAGAAGATGCTTTGCGGATTGGATCTGCAATTAAAGGATTTATCTTTTTTTGAGCATCTTCCGGTTGTCGAAGAGATCGGATCAAGTCCGCTCGACAATGCACGAGCAAAGGCGGAAACTTACTATCGTTTTTTCGCAAGCCCTGTATTTGCATGTGATTCTGGTCTGTACATCGAAGGCCTAGATTCTGGTCTTCAGCCTGGAGCAAAAGTAAGGAGAAAAGGTTCTAAGGTTCTAAATGATGATGAAATGATCGACTACTACAAAAAGCTTTTGGAAGGACTTGGAGGGCAAGCAGTGGCACATTATGGGAACGCAATCTTGCCTATCCTGGACGACGATCAGAAACGTTGGCTGATGGATGACACGATGGAAGAGACGTTTTACCTTGTGAGTAGGCCTCACCCTGCAAGAGTAGAGAGTTTTCCTAAGAGTTCGCTCTCTATAGATATTCAGTTGGGTAAGTACTTTGCTGTTGCTACCGACGAAGAAAAGCCCGTTCTAGATAATTGTTTAAATGGTTCTCAGAAATTTTTATCGCAAAGCAATCAGTTCATTTGGTGATCGGCTTTTTGATCAGCAATATCGCAATCCCACACTTCATGGCATGTCACTAAACGACAGAATTTCGAGGGGAGGATAAAATGGCTTATAGAACAATCAATGGAGTTAAGCTTTATTATGAGATAAGAGGCAATGAAGAGGGAAAAGAAACCGTCGCCTTTTTCAACGGAGTCATGGCTTCAGTGAACAGCTGGTCGTTTCAGTCACGTGTGTTTGAGCAATTTGGCTACAGGGTTCTTCTACACGACTTCAAGGGGCAGCTTCTTTCAGAGAAACCCGAAGGTCCCTACACATTCAAAGAGCATGCGGAAGAGGCTAGACTGCTCATGCAGGAACTGGGAATCGAAAAGGTGCATTTGATAGGCACTTCATACGGTGGAGAAGTGGCCTTAAGATTTGCAATAGATTTTCCAGAAGCCGTTAAATCGATTTCGATCATCGATTCGGTAAGTGAGCTCGACGAAGTTCTCAAGCTTTTTGTTAGAGGCTGGAAGGATGCAGCGAAAGCTGGAGATCCAAGGAAGTTCTTCTGGAACATGGTACCGACAATCTATGGTGATTCATTCATTAGAAAGAACCTTAAGATGCTCGAAGGGAGAGCGATGGCCCTTGAAAAAGCCAGTTCCGATTACTTTGAAGGGCAGATTGCCCTATACGAAACTTTCTTAGGGGACGTTTACATGACCGACCTTCTTGAAAGAATTAGCTGTCGGACACTCGTAGTATGCGGGGAAGAGGATATACTTAAGCCCAGAAAGTTCTCAAAGATCATAGCAGATCGAATCCAGAAGTCAGAGTTTGCAATAATTCCTGATAGTGGTCATGTGACAATATTCGAAAAGCCTGATGTGCTTAACAGCCTGCTCCTCGGATTTGTCATGAAGAGTTCCGATCTATATGCACAATAGGCCACGGGATTTTGCTCGTAGATCTTACATTAGACCTGACATCATTAGTGTCACGAAATGAGTTTGTTGTTGTTCGTTGCCAATATAGATTAACAGGTACTACTTTCACACCAGTTGTCGGCAATGCATCTTTCGCTTATACGGGCAGCTTCAGAGTTGCTGAAAGCCGTTTCTGGGATGCGTCTCTTCTTCATGGATCTCGAAGCAAGGATCATCTTCTGAAACTACAGTAGAATCAAAAGGATAGCGACAAAGATACTACAAGTATTTTTTGTCGCTACCTTTTTTTGTGAACAAGTCCAATATGGTCTTCCGAAAAGCCGAGAATTAGTTCATATTGCCCTATTGGATTTTGAAATACTTGATCCAAGGTCTGCAATATCTAGAAGTCTCTTTGAACCCAAATCTCCTGTAAAAACCAACGGTGGAGTTCATGAAGGAGCGATCTATTCCAAATGATTTCATTCTTCGGAAGCCCTCCTTAAGCAACTCTGTTGCCAACCCAAGCTTTCTATATGAAATGTGAGTCCCTACGGGTTCGAAGTTTCCGTAGCCGTTTTTCAAGTCAAGCCAGATAGTGCAGAATGATGCGTATTCACCGTCCGGAGCAACTACGAAAAGGTCGAGTTCTTTTCTGTAATCAGGTGCCATCTGCATTTCTCTGAATGCATCGACCGGTGGCCAGCTCGAGGGTGGGCAGTAACCCGAGAAGGCCATAGCCTTTGCTCTTGATCTCTTGACTGGATCGTCTTCCTCGGCGACACTGAGAACTCTGAACCCTTCGGGAAAGGAAGGGGTTGCCATTGACTCGCCGATCTCATAAACCAAGTGGGGAATACATCTTTCCTGCCTTACATATCCTCTGCTCTTCGCAATCTTTTCAAGCTCGTCGCCGTCATTTACATAAAGCTTTACAAAACCAATTCCATTTGCTCTGTCTGCAAGATTCTCTTCGATGTAATCGACGATTTCAGGATAAAGATATTTGTAAGCGGGGTGTATCTGAATCCATGCTTCACCGGGCTCCTCGTTTTCTGAATGAGCAACAGCAACAATTCTGCCTTCTTCGTTTTCCCATATTCCGATTGAATCCTGCCAAAGAGGAAGATCGTCTCTATGATCTATGTGAGGTCTTGTAGGGACACTGAAATAGCTCGTAGAATAATATCTGTGAAGAGGTAGGACATGAAATCTGCAAAAATTCCATCTCTCAATCAGCCAGTTGAACGGACCCCCATGAAGAGGAAATGTTTCGATGATCAACTCTCTAATTTGCATATAGTCTCTCTCCGGCACGTACCTTCTGAGAGTCACAATCTTGCTCAACGTGATCCCTCCTTAAATTAAGAAAGAGTAGACATAATGACGGAATTATATCATCAGGAGTTTAGACACACTTGGTCTTCTTTTCATAATGTGCCCACACGAAAGTGACCGGGCTTCATCCCCGGCCACTCCTCTTAAGAAAAACACAAGTATGTGCTTTCAGTAAGACTCAATATTGAATTGCTCTTGGAAGTTTCTTTGCCTGTTCTATCCAATTGAGTATCTGCTTTTTCGTTGGAAGCTTTCGAACAAGCTTCTTTTCACCATTAACTTCAACGATCTTTTGGAAAAGGTTGTCACCGTTTCTCTTTGAAAGCTCGGGAACTGTATCAACTCCTGCAGCCTCAAGAAGCTCGGAGTATTCCCCCCCGATTCCTTTGATTCTCATAAGATCAGCGTGGTTTACCCAGGTAAGGATATTGTCCTCACTAATGTCCGCCTTCTTCGCCAGTTCGGTCCTTGCTTTCTTTGTCTCACAGGTCTTTAGCAAAGATTCGATTGAAGTAATTCCAGCTTCCTTCAGTTTTTTCTCGTAGACCGGTCCGATTCCTTCAACGATAGTAAGTTTTGCCATTCAAATTCCTCCCTTCTATTAGTGGTGTTTTCTGAATTCCTTGTTGCAAATTGTGGGATAGCCAAAAGTAACAGTCTAACTATTTCTTAAAGAACTTTCCAAAGAAACTACCGGCGTCATCGAGAAAACTGCCGTCCCTATCCTTGTCCAGCAAATCAGCCGCTTTTCCCATCATGCCGCTGTTACTGCTACTGGATGCAATATTGCTGAGAAACCCGGCAATTCCCGATGAATCAACATTACTTTTCGTCTTCTCATTTCCAAGTGCGGCCAATAGCAAAGGTGCAATCTGTGAAAGAATTCCTGAAACCTGGTTCTTCTTTAATCCGGTTTGAGTTGCAAGGTTCTTCTCAACTCTCTCTTCGTTTTCTGGAAAAATGTGGCTAAGAATCTTCTGACCTCCGCTTCGATCAGCATTTGAAAGGTATGACTTTACGTCATCGACATTCTCATCCTTATGTTGATCAAGCGCTCTGTTAAGCGATTCGGCTCCCTCTTGGTAGAGGCGTTTCGCGTTAGCCCTTGCAGAAGCGTCGGCAGTCCGAGTTGAGTTACCTTCTGTACCTTATCTGGAGTAGTTCCAACAGATTTCGCGAGTTCTGAAGACGTATCTTCATCATTGAGTTTTTGTGAGATCAGATCGAATAAATTTATTGGTCTCCTCCTTTGAACATTCTGTAACATCTACTTCATTATACTTCTTAATCTCAAAAAGTAAGATCATAACGAGACTCAATCTAATGAACGAAATATCTATCTTCATTTGCTGTTTCGTTTAAATCTTTTCGATCCGAAAGTTGCAATCATTTGTGAAGCGGTGGTTCAGGAAGAAAGAGATCGTATTCTGAACGCCCACCTGGCTTCGAATAATGTAAATCAGGAAAAACCGTAGAAGAAAATCGCACTCCGAACATAGTGGGCCTGTATTGAAGAAGAGTGTAAAAAGCAAATTTCAGGTCTGCCTTATTATTCGATTCCTTTTTGCGGGTCGTTCTGGAGCTATTACGTTCCAGAAAATCTTTTGGTGATTTTAGCTTGTCCAGTTATCACACATTGCAGACTGGCCTGATCGTTTCGATAGTTGCGTTTCTGAATATTGTATCTGACTGCAAAGGCTGGAAATCACACAAAGTCGGTGAAGTATTGCGAATCCTAAACGGTGGTTCCGTTCTCTGGGTAACCGTTACATGTGTATTTACCTCCTCCTCCTATCCGGTTACATCACCCGAAGGGAGTGGCTCTAAATGCAAACACTCTCGTTCGCTGCGTTACTCCACTTGGTGGAATCATAAACTGGGTGCTAATTTAGGAGAGATGCTCCCATAAGTTTTTCTACCCCCCTGTTGCAACTTCTTCAACCTTCTGGATACGCAGCCGTGTCCGTCGGTCGCAATTCATTAAGCGGTTTCTATCCATACTGGTTCTTGAATCCATCTGCAGAATACCATGCGAGGATTGGTTCATAAACCAATCTAATGATCTTCATCCACCAGTGGGGACGATCTTTGTAGCATTTGATTTTGCGATTTTGATTCATTTTTTCGCCGAGGAACAAGTTGATGTAAATCATTTACATTGGGTTAGAACATGAAATCACTTCCCCGTGAATATCAATCAGTGCTTGCGCTACCTGATTTAGAAAAAGAGGGGCTTCGCCCTCCTTTTCAAAACTGAACTCCAGCCTCAGCGATTGGCGAAGTTTCTTTGATGACCCTTGTCTTTGTCGTACGATTCATCCTCTTGAGATTGCCGTCACTCAGCCAATGCCAGAGCGTCTCCCCTTCGTTTGGAAACAACTCATTCACTCTGACTTCATCTTCATCAACAAAATCCGATGCACTCTTTAAGAGATAGGCTGACCGTTCCTCTTTCCTCTGAACCGCTGCCCTTAGGCGTAGGTAAGAGTCGATGCCAAGAGAAGCTCAAGTTCGGGTGGAACAGTTTTCTTTATCCCTGTGCTCCCCCCTATTCAAATAGTGAATTATCTTTCAACCCAAACTCTGGAGGTCCCCTGGACTCCAGCTATGGCCATTACGCAAGGAAATCGGTGAGTAGCCCAGGGGGATTTCACCCCCAGGCTCTCTCAGAACCGGACTTGAATCTCTCGATTCATCCGGCTCCCATTATCC
>NZ_JFHJ01000281.1:0-4599 GCF_003666285.1 Mesotoga sp. HF07.pep.5.2.highcov
CCTCTGCCGGAGGCAGAGACTGGCCAGGCGGAGCCTGACTGGCTTTCTAATCGCCTCCTGCCAAATGCAACATCACTTCTGCTCTTGCTAGACCCTAGACCCCACAACCCTAGTCCCGGTTCTTCCGCTCTTCGTTAATTAGACTGCCTACTTTCATTTACTGAGATGTGCTTTTTCTTTCTTAATGAGTCCACATGATTGTAGTAAGATAGTACTGTTTCGAAACATTCTTTGGAATCCTCAATTATCTTCAGCATTGGATTCTTACGGTCATGGGTCAATAATTCTATCCGGCGAAAATTGGGCTGGTCAACTCAAATGGAGGTGGAGCTTTTGAACTGGAAGAAAGGAATTCCTGCAGTTGCTATCGTTCTATTTGTTGCTGCTTTAGTCCCTGTAGTGGCATTCGGAACGGTAACCGTTCACGAACTAGTCGTTCTGGGCACGACTGATCTTCACGGCTATGTAATGCCCTATGATTATCTTACTGTCAAAGAAGTCAGTGATTACGGCGCTGCAAAGACCTTCACACTGATAAAGTGGGCAAGGGAAATGTACAACAACACCATCTTGATCGACACGGGAGATGCCATTCAGGGTAGCGTTCTCGCAGAACGTGAAGCGAGAATAGATCCAATCAAGATGGGAGATACTCCCTCGATAATCAAAGCCATGAATATCATGGATTATGACGTAGTTGGAATTGGAAATCACGAATTCAATTTCGGTCTCGAATATCTGGACCTGGCCATTGCTTCCGCTGACTTCCCGATGATCTCGGCAAATCTTTACAACGAAGACACGAAAGAGCTCAGGTATGACCCCTATGTGATATTGGAAAGAGAAGTCGACGGAATTCCAATCAAGATTGGCGTTATAGCCTTTCTACCTCCGGAAATAATGATGTGGGACAGAGTCCTCCTCGAAGGAAAAGTCTATGCTGAACCTATAGTAGACGCAGCTGCCAAGTATGTCCCCAAACTACGCGAAGAGGGCGTCGATCTGGTGATAGTCTCCCTTCACCAGGGAAGCTCAGACGCTGAAGCAATACTCGAAAACGTTGAAGGAATAGACGGCATCATCATGGGTCACAGCCACGGGAAAATTGCCGACAAAATAGATGGAGTCCCGGTGACAATGGCAGGAAGTTGGGGAAGCTCCTTAGGTCTGATACATTTCCATCTTCTGAACCGTGATGGAGAGTGGGAGGTATTTTCTTCATGCCCGCAGTTGTGGCATGTCGACGAAAAAGTCGAGGCTGCTCCGGAGATAGTTGAAGCAGTCAAAGAACAGCACGAAGCCACTATTGATTACGTAATGGCTCCCGTGGGAACGACAGCCGTACCGATCAAGGGCTATTTCAGCAGGGTAATAGATAATGAAGTCACTCAACTCGTAAACGAAGCCCAGCTTTGGTACGTTAAAGAGTATTTCAAGGGCACTGAATATGAGTCTATGCCTCTCCTTTCAGCTGCGGCTCCGTTTAGAACAAATACCAGTGTAGATGCAGGGGATGTAAGAATTATGAACGCTGCAGATATCTATATATACTCGAACACACTCCATGTCGTGAGGGTAAACGGTCTCGAACTGAAAGGCTGGCTTGAAAAGTGCGCGGAGAATTTCAATCAGATCGATCCTAACAGCACGGAAGAACAGAATTTGCTTGCAAGGTTCTCTTCATACAACTTCGACATAATCGAAGGAATCAACTATCAGATAGATGTTCGAAACCCCGTAGGTCAGAGAATTGTGAATCTCACCTATGAGGGTGAAGAAGTCGAAGACGATATGGAGTTCCTTGTTGTGACAAACAACTACCGCGCAGGTGGCGGCGGCTATCATCTGGTCGATGCCGACATCGTCCTCTCCTCAACAGTCGAGAATCGAAGCGTAATCATCGACTATATTATCGAGAAGGGCACTATCAATCCAACGCCATCCTTCAACTGGTCAATAGTTCCGTTCGAGTCTGCAGGAAAGATCACTTTCTCCTCAAGTGATGAAGCGGCAACTCTACCGGAAGAACTTGGAATAAAGGGTATAAAGTACATCGGAGACCGAGTCTTTGAAGTAGACCTCATAGAGCTTGCAGAGAACGTTCCTCACGCGGTTGCCAATTAGGCCCTGAATCAATCCAAGCCGGAGGTCCCAGACCTCCGGTTTTTTTCGACTACAGTAGTTGTCTTCTTGCGTAAGAGATTTCGAATCACGCTCCATCAAGCCAGTAATTCTGTTAGTCCACCTGCAACTACTAAAGTTAAGGCTATTACCATTGCGAATGGGGAATGAACCAAATTTGAACTTGCTTCTACTTATTCCGATACTTCAAAAGGAAAGACATTTTGAAATCTCCATTCTTCACCCAACTTGTGATGAGATGAGAAGAAGTGATGTGAAGAGAACAAATTGCACGTGTCATTTGATCCCTGCTCTCATTCAGTCATTATTTAAATCGAGAACTATTACGGAATCGGCCACAATTCTTCTATCAATTGCTCTTTCTCAAAACCTGGTTGAGGGACAGTCTGTTCTCTATTTCGATGCTCGAATTATTTGCCCTCAGTGTGATTAAGAGGCCGTTGCCGCCTTACGGTTCCCCTTCAAACTTGTAGAAGTCAAGCTGATTACTGCTACTATAAGATTCTTAATGTTCACACTGCCGATCAACAAGGATACGGCTATACCAATTAGCAGAAGCCCTATTCCAAGCAATAGACCTGCGATTGCCAACTCCTTGCTTTCACAGGTTCTCCTCTTAGAACAACCTCCAACCGACACTTTTCACGGGATCATTCCGGAAAATATATCATCTACCGATAGGTATTTTGAATTTGTCACAAGTTTCTCAAGTTGGCTCCCGGCTCTTCATCCATCATAAGGCAAATCGAAAATCATATGATCTCCTTTTAGAAATTCGGCGCGGAGTTCTCTGTCGGGTTTTAAGGGAAAAACGGCTCATTCCATTTTAGAGGTGTAGCTACGAGCGAACAAAACCTGCAACATGATTCGTAATAGAGGACAAAATGATAAATCGTTAGCTGTGATCGAAAGAGATTGAGGTTAAGAAAAGGATCAAAACTTCCTGAAGTGCCTTTTTACATGTTTTACAGGAGTTCCGATTAGTTACTGATCCAAACCTATTTATGCTGCATCTGTTATATGATTGCATTATACAGAATGTAGCGACCTCGTACTTTTAGGTGAGCATCTAGTTTAGAAACCAAAATCAGCGCTTTGTTGATGGACAAGGATTAGGAGGATCAATAATGGCCGAAAAGAAGTACACAATCGAGGAACTGATGGAAAATGAGACAATTGCATCTTTCGCGGTTTCCGCCGATTCAAGGAAAATTCTCTATTCTTCCGACAAGACTGGCAACTATAACGTATTTGAACTAGATCAAGAGAAGGGAAGACACATACAGATTACGTCCCTCGATGAGAACCCATTAGTTTCTTTCATTTTCGAGGACGGAAGCTTCATTTTCGCGATGGATAAAGGTGGCGATGAGCTGCACCATCTCTATCTATTTGCTGATGGAGAGATCAGAGATCTCACCCCTTTCGAAAAAACTAAGTCAGGATTTCACATGAGTGTGGGTGACAAGGTTTACTACTATTCGAACAGGGTTGACAAAAGTAGATTCGATCTTTACCGATTCAATCAAGGTGATTTGACAAGCGAGCTGGTCTTCGAAAACAGGGACCTGTTCGAGCTGGGTCCGATTTCCAGTGATGAGAAGCTTATTGCTCTTCGTAAGCCCCGGACTGCAAACGATTCGGATATTTACCTTTATAACTTTGTAACCGGGGATATAAAACTTCTCTCCCCCCATCAAAGTGAAGGAAATTTCAAACCTCTCTTCTTCTCAAAAGATTCACTAAAGCTGTACTATGTATCGGATTCGGCCGGAGAGTTCATGACGCTCTGGGAAATGAACATTGAAAGCAGTGTCAGTGAAGAGATTCTTGACTTAGACTGGGACATAATTGCAGGAAGGATGTCGGAGGACGGAGAAAGTGCTGTGCTTGTACTGAATAGAGATGGTTTTTTCGAACTCCATGTGATCGAAACGAAAAGTAACTCTCTCAAGATACCACCTATAAGAACCGGCGGTGTCGTTTACGATCAGTGCTTCAGTAAAGATGGCCGGCTTCTGTATTATCTTTGCGATTCGGCGACATCATCTCCCAATATTTTTACGATAAACCTCGAGACAAAAAAGACAAAGAAGCTCACTGATTCAATGAGCCAAAACGTGAACAGCAATGATCTTTCCGAAGCTTCGGTTCTTCGCTTTGTTTCATACGACGGTCTCGAAGTACCAGGGATTTTCTATCCGCCCAAGAACGTACCTGCCGGCGAGAAAGCGCCCGCCGTTGTGTGGGTCCATGGAGGACCTGGCGGCCAGTCTCTACCGAGATACAACCCGGAAATCCAATTCATCGCGAATCATGGCTATGCAATCTACGCGGTGAATAACAGAGGAAGCTCCGGTTATGGAAAGAGCTTCTTCAAAGCGGCAGATCACAAGCACGGAGAAGCCGATCTGGATGACTGCGTGGAGGCCGCCAGATATCTAGGCACACTTGATT
>NZ_JFHJ01000577.1:0-525 GCF_003666285.1 Mesotoga sp. HF07.pep.5.2.highcov
CGAGAAAAATACCGGTTCTTCGTTCCGACGCTGCGCATTCAGGTTACAGGAAAAACCAAGATCAGAAGGTTGAGGCGGGAGATTTACGCGAGGGACAAGACGTTCGCTGCGCTCATGAGAAGACGAGAGCGAAAATAGGGACTGACCGGCTCCCATGGTCCCATTTTTCGCGAGGGATAGGGATCCTGACCAAGAGCATTGTCAGGATGACGCGATGGGAGAGCCTGGCCTGAAAAGATTCTGTTCAGGGGATCTGCCCGGGATCTAGTATCAAAAATCCGACGGACGCTTACAAGACCTGTCCAGCGTTTCTCGTCCCAAATCATGGACCGGTCTTTGGATAAGATCAACACCAAGATCCCGAAACAAGTTCGGGATGACGGACTTAGGTTATTCGGAAAACATCACATCACATGACAGCCTCCTGTAACTCTTAAAAACACAACAACCCGTCATTGTGAACTTGATTCAGAATCTTGGTCTTGAGAGCCGCTGTGCGCTGTGAAGAGCCGTCCTTGGTTGTTT
>NZ_JFHJ01000377.1:0-1808 GCF_003666285.1 Mesotoga sp. HF07.pep.5.2.highcov
GTAATTCTTGCAAAGAATATTCAGGATTATTTCATGACCGTTTCCAAGATCGTCGACATCGCGAAGAGCATTGGTTGCTGGATAGGCCCGGGTAGAGGTTCGGCTGTTGGTTCACTTGTAAGTTATCTGCTTGAAATTACCCGAATCGATCCTGTTGCGGAAGACCTGTTCTTTGAGCGATTTCTTAGCTTGAAGAGAGCTGATCCACCGGATATCGACCTTGATGTTGACGACAAATCAAGACCAGTGCTGCTGAAGAAAATGTATGAATACTTTGGAAATGATCGTTTCTGTCTTATCAGGACATATTCAACTTACGGATTCAAAGGAGCAGCCCGCGAACTCGGGAAAAAATTGGGGATCAGCAAAGATAACATCTCTAAGCTCATTGAATGGAGTAAAGATGGGAAGCGCTTTCCATATGCTTTTGAAGAAGATTTAGACATGAAGCGGTTGTTTGATATGTCAAAACTCATCGCCGGTCTCTTTTCGGGTTATTCACTTCATGCTGCCGGTGTCATACTTTCCGGCATTTCTTTGAAGGGACTGATCCCCATCGATTTCAGTGAAGATCTACCTGTTTCTCTTTGGGATATGGATTCTCTTCGAATAGTTGGTCTGCAGAAAATTGATATCTTGGGCTTGAGAAATCTCTCTCTTTTGAAGGAAATGACACAAGGTAAGGAACCCTGGGAAAGTCCGGCATGCGATTCAAATACCTATGAGACATTGGGAAGCGGTTATACTACCGGTATCTTTCAGCTGGAAGCACCTTACGCTACGAAAATTATTAGATCCGTAAAGCCCTCGTCACTGAGGGATCTTTCTATATGCATCGCATTAAACAGACCAGGGCCAATTAAATCTGGAGTTACAGAGCGTTTCCTTAAGCTTTCGAGAGTTCCCTCTGAAATCGAGAAGATGAGGAAAAGAGTTCCCGTTCTTGCTGAGACGGCAGGGCTTCTCGTTTATCAGGAACAAGTCCTAAAGATCGCTTCGAGCTTACTATCTCTTGAAGCGGATGACGGGGAGCTTCTCAGAAGAGCTCTTTCGAAGAAAGATAGGGATGCCGTTGACAGGTTGTTTAAGAGCTCGCCGGGGTACAGCAGACTTCCAGATGAAAGAAGAGCGAAGTTGTATTCGTTCCTTCTTGATTTTGCCGGTTATGCCTTCAACAAATCTCATAGTCTAAGCTACGCTGTGATTTCCTTCTGGCTAGCATATTTCAAGTCAAACCATCCGGAGATTTTCTATCCCCTCATGCTGCGAGAATTACCACGGACTTCTTTTGGAAGGCTAGTCGCCGAAATGAGGGACAGGGGACTCAAATTAAGCATAGAAAATGAAGTTGAGGGCCGTAAAATTGTATCGCTTTCTATTCCACAACTGCTGAAGAAAGGTGAACTGAAGCCAAAACCATTTGAGGATTCCTTCTTCACGTTCGTAAGGAACAACAGATCAAAGTATCAGGCAAGAGACCTTGAGAGACTCATAAAGAGTGGCTACCTGGATTGCTATGGCAGCAGAAACGATCTTCTGAAGAAAATGAATGACGCCCTCACGGGTGTGAACCCCGAACTGAAGTCAATACGATCTGTGTTCGGTTATAAAGAAGAGCTTCAAGAGGCAAGAGAGGAAGACACCCCTGTTGAGAGAGCCATGATGGAGATTGAGACTCTTGGATTCAATGTCACAGAGATTCAGCGACCGGATATTTCATCGGAAGTTACTGACTTTGAAATAACAAGCGCCGTTGCCTCTCTGAGAACAGGGATATCGCCCTACAAGAGAATCGATTATCTTGGAAA
>NZ_JFHJ01000405.1:0-2992 GCF_003666285.1 Mesotoga sp. HF07.pep.5.2.highcov
CAAATAACATCTGGTTGACTGTGGCAGTAATTTCCTCTCTGGCAGCTATCGTGCTGGGAGTGGTAAATATGCTTCCTTAACGGGAAGGGTTTCGCGAGAATGAAACTGAAAAGAGAAATCCTTATTATTGCCACTTCTTGTGTCTTGCTATGCCCGACAAATTTCTCTGCTTATTCATTGTCGGAGATTGGAGAACTTGCAGAGCTTCTTAAGCAATTATTTCTGGCCTCAAGAACGGCCAGAGATTTCTCTCTTGAGAGTCTCAAAGTCGATACCGAAGAATTGCCTGCAGTTGACTTTGTGGTTAAAGAGGATGTCGTTTATTCGGAAGTTGATGGAGAGATACTCACAATGGATGTTTACTATCCTGCCAGAACTACTGCTCCAAGACCAGCAATACTGTATGTTCACGGAGGCGCCTGGATTACTGGAGACAAAAGGAGTGGACCCGGCGTAGTAGTTGCCGGTGAGCTTATAAGAGCCGGATTCATCGTATTCTCCATCGACTACCGGCTCGCCCCCAAATGGAAGTTCCCATCGCAGGTCATTGACGTAAAAACGGCAATTCGATTTGTAAGAGAAAATTCCACCGAATTACTGATTGATCCTGAAGCAATCGGAGGCTTCGGAACAAGCGCCGGTGCGCATCTTGTGACGCTTGCTGCATTGACTGCAAATACCGGCATGTTTTCTGAAGACAAATACTCAGGTCAGGATGAAAATCTTTTCTGTGTCGCTGATCTCTACGGACCCACCGATCTTGAAGCCCTATTCGAAGGTATTGAGAGAGAGGTAGCGGAGTTGATCTTTGGGAATGAAGAGGGAATACTTAGAAAGGCGAGTCCAATCAACTATGTAAATAAAGATTCCCCACCATTTCTGATAGTTCAGGGTGATAGCGATCTTGTCGTACCGGTCGATCAATCGAAACGCTTCTTCGAGGAGCTCACTGCTGCCGGATGCTATAGCAAACTGGTGGTGGTAGAAAACGCCGGGCACGGGTTGGTGCCCGACGGAGGAGAAATCAAACCTTCACTTATAGATGTCGCAAAAATAGTTGTCGGCTTCTTTCAAAGGCAAATGATTATCCAACAATCTCGGATAAATCTTCTTCTACGGTTCTAATAGGCTTTATATCGAAGTTTTCCACAAGAACTTTCAGAACATTCGGTGAAATGAAAGCTGGCAGTACCGGACCTAAACGAATCCCCTTTACTCCCATGTATAGAAGCGCAAGGAGTACAGCTACCGCCTTTTGCTCGTACCAGGCAATATCATACTCGATCGGGAGATCATTTATATCGTCCAGACCGAAAGCCTCTTTAAGCTTCAAGGCAGTCACAACCAACGAGTATGAATCGTTGCACTGCCCTGCGTCTACTACTCTGGGAATGCCTCCTATGTCGCCCAGATCTAGCATGTTATACCTGTATTTTGCACAACCCGCGGTTAATATTACCATGTCTTTAGGCAGCCTCTCGGCCAGGTCCGTGTAGTACTGTCTCTCCTTAGCATGTCCATCGCAACCGCCCATTACCACAAACTTCTTAATTGCACCTGTTTTCACTGCATCAATTATCTTATCGGAGACCTTTGACAGCTGATCGTGGGCCAGCCCAACAACGATTTTCTTGCCTGGTCTAGCTCCGATATCGCCTATTTCAAGAGCCTTTTCGATGATCGGCGTGAAATCCTTCTCTTTCCCGTCAACTCTGTTTGGGATGTGCGATACCTCGGGCCATCCGACAAGACCCGTAGTAAATATCTTGTCCTTATAAGATTCCCTCGGCCTCTGAATACAATTCGTGGTCATTAGAATGGGACCCTTGAATTCTTCGAATTCCTTCTGCTGATTGTACCAGGACGTTCCGAAATTGCCTCTGAGGTGAGAGAACTTTTTCAGTCCGGGATAACCATTCGCAGGAAGCATTTCACCATGAGTATATATATTTATTCCCTTTCCCTCGGTCTGTTTCAGGAGCTCTTCTAGATCAAGAAGATCGTGCCCACTAACCAATATCCCCGGTCCTTCATACGTGCCGGTATAGACTGACGTGATTTCCGGATTTCCATAGCTGCCGGTGTTTGCTTCGTCCAGTAAAGCCATTGCCTTAACTGCATACTCGCCCGCTTTCAAAACTAGCGCAACGTAGTCTTCAGCTGTCAATGAGTCGTTAAGACAGGAAGCGAGCGCCTCCTGAAGAAAGTCTAGTATAGAATTGTCAGAGTGCTTTAGGATATAGGCGTGATCTGTGTATGCTGCAATTCCTTTTAGGCCGTAGGTGAGAAGCTCCCTCAACGAACGAATATCTTCATCCTGCGTATCAAGAACACCCACTTGAGCACCTTTGGCCTTATAAGACTCCACTCCACGTGATGACTCCCAAGTGCATGCTTCAGGCATCGGTTCGCTGAACTCCTTTCCTTTCTCTTTTCTGTAAGCCTCTTTGAAGATTCTTTCGATTCGTCTTCTTACATTGAGGGCCCTGTCAATCTTCTTACCCAGACTCTCGGGATCAAAATCCACATTTGTAATCGTTGTGAAGAGGCCTTCAGCAACATAAAGACCGGTTTCAGAATCTTTCACTCCCATTTCTTGTGTTTTGACGCCCCACAAGGAAATCCCTTTCAAAATCCATATCAGAAGATCCTGGAGATCGGCTACTTCCGGTTCCTTTCCGCAGATACCTTGGACAGTGCAGCCAGTACCCTTCATCGTTTCAGAACACTGAAAACAAAACAATCTAATCCCTCCTTTACTGACAGTAATTATCTTACAGACGCCCAGAGGGAGAATCGGTAACATATGTTACACAGGAGATCGATCAATAATATGTGTACACCCTTGAGTAAATAAATTCTTCGGGAGCGCTTGAGCTATCCAGGAACTCAATTCTCCTGAGTTCCCGAACAGGGTTGCCTTGTTCGTCCGTGAGGAGTATATCGATTCGACTTCTGAACTCCGAAGCCTGTTCCCTGCCTTCCCTTCTAA
>NZ_JFHJ01000335.1:0-1931 GCF_003666285.1 Mesotoga sp. HF07.pep.5.2.highcov
TTTTCAAAGATGTAAAGTTTGGTATTATAGAGATGAAAAAAATTTCCTTCGGAGGTGATGACAGTGAAAAAAATTTTCTTTGTGGTATTCCTCGTATTGATGCTTTCAGTGACAATGACTGCAAAACTTGTCTACTGGCATACTCAAGAGGAGGAATCAAGACAGCAGGTAATTGCACAGATAGTCGAGTCGTTCACGATTGAAACGGGAATCGAAGTCGACGTAGTCGCGATCGAAGAGAATGAGATGTTTTCACGGCTGGCGGCCGCTTCCGCTGCCGAAACGCTTCCGGATCTGATTGAAGCTGGCGCGGAAACCATTCTGGGTCTTGGCGCGGATGGTTTGCTTGACACTGCAATTCCAACGAGATTCATTAAGAATGGAGGGGATTTCTACAACGGCGCCACGAGATTCGTTATTACGCCAGCCGGGGACGAGTACTTTGCGGTCCCTTACCATGGATGGGTTCAGGGTATCTGGTACAGAAAGGATTGGTTTGAAAAAGCCGGATTGGCCGAGCCGACCACATGGGAAGCGATCATGGAAGCTGCGAAATATTTCCATGATCCTCAGAACGGAATGTACGGGATCGTTCTGGGAAAGGCAAACGATGCTTATGCAGAACAGGTGTTCACGATTTTCGCTTTGTCAAATGGAGCCAGGATATTTGATAAGGAAGGAAACGTAATAGTCAATTCTCCGGAGATGAAGGAAGTACTCCAGTTTTACAAGGACCTTGGAGAGTACTCGGCTCCCGGGCACACCTACTGGCAGCAAGCAAGAGAGCTTTTCCTCGCAGGTAAAACACCGATGATGTTCTACTCTACTTACATTATGGATGACCTTGCCCTTGCGGAGATTCAGACTCAATACATCAGCAATTTTGATCCTGAACTGGTTGAGAACACGGAGTTTGCTCCAATGATGACTCATAGCAGATCTTCATCCTTTGGACAGGTTTTGTCGCTTGCAGTAATAAAGTCTTCCGAGAATAAACTTGACGTTCTCAAGTTTCTGGATTTTGTTTTCGAACCGGACAACTACATCAAGTACATCCATATGGCTCCTGGTGGTATGCTTCCAACGCGCTCCTCTATCGCCGAAAGTGAAGAATTCCTGAATGATCCAAAAGGGATTTACAGGAGGTACGGTGCTGAAAAGATCAAGTCAATCATCTATGGAATGGAGAACATCGAGAAGTTCGGTTACGTTGAAGGGAGGGTCTTCCCTGAAATGGGCAAGATATCCGGGGCCTTCACAATAGGAAATGGAATTGTCATGATGTTTGATAACGACGCAACTCCAGATCAAGTTCTCACTTTCTGGAGAGAGGATATTAGGAAGCTTATAGGAAGATAATCATCTAGCATTGGAGGCCCCGGAGCCGGGGCCTTCATTTTTTGGAGGGAGATCTCATGCAGAGAGCAGCCTCTTCCATGTTGAAGAAAGAAAACAGTCTGGGTTGGAAACTGGTTTCACCAACTGTAATACTGTTAATGATACTTATACTCTATCCAGTCGGTTACAATATTTATATCTCGTTCTTCGATTATGGAATAACCAGCTCCACATTTGTAGGACTGGAAAATTATGTTCGCGTCTTCAAAGACAGCGCCTTCTGGAAGTCATTCTTCATTACTGTAGGTTTCACGCTTATGACTGTGATTGGAAGCATTCTCCTGGGACTCGTTGTAGCATTAATGCTCAACAAGGAGTTCAAGGGGAGAGCTATTGTTAGGACGATTGTGCTGCTTCCATACATAACACCGCTCATTTCAATTGTCTTCTCCTGGAAGTATATCTTCGATCCTAGCTATGGGCCATTTATGCAGCTGTTCAGTCAAACTCTTGGGTGGGTTTCCCCTCAACTCGATCTTCTGAACAATTCGAACAACGCGTTCTTGGTGGCCTCTGTCTTCAATATTTGGCGA
>NZ_JFHJ01000259.1:0-944 GCF_003666285.1 Mesotoga sp. HF07.pep.5.2.highcov
TTTGTAATTATTGTCAAATAGCGTCTTCCTTATCTCGTAGTCGATAATTGAATTGTCAAAACCTCTATGGCAACGTTCAGTGAGAATTATCTCTTTTGCTTCCCCGAGGATGTCCGCCCCGAGAAATCCCGTGCCGAGGCAGACCTGCATACCTCGACCTAGCAAATCTGAGATATTCGGCTGAAAGGTCCCGGCATACATTTCCGATCTCAAAGACTTTGTGACGAAAATCCTTCGAGAAGAGATTATGTCCATATCTGTCTCACTGAGGTTCCCGCCGTAGACAACACCACATTCGGGGATCAATATTCCATTCTTCATAAGCCTCTCTACAAGGCTTTCTCCCCACCTGAAGAGGCACACTTCATTCTCCCGCTTCATGTCGAAGATGAGCAGATTCAGATTCATCCCCTTCTCATAAAGACCTCGTAGCTTTTGAATAGCTTCCTCTTCAAAGGTTGCAAGATTGCTAACATAAAGCATCGGACAGAACGAGGCGTCTCTGGTAACGTTTTCCCAACGACCACCGATCTCGTCCAGCGTGTCTTCAGTCAGAACCGGCCCGACCGCAAGATAGACACCGTACTTCGCAGCAATCTCCCTATATAGCTCCGGATCCACATCGGGATGATCAACAACCGGACCGCTCATGGCGACTGAACCGCTTCTAATTGCCTTCATTACGGCTAACTCAGCCGAAAGTCGAACCAGTTCGGAATTCACCTCTTTCCTTCCCGAATTAAGCAAGCCACCGAAAAAATCGATCTCAGTTCTCTCGCCTTTCAGGACTCTGACTGGGTATGGAGAAATGCTGGAATAGATGCTGTAATGAGCATTGAAAAATGAGGCAACAGAATGCCTTTTTCGCCATCGACTATCTCTTCATCTTCCTGGATGCTGTATTCTCTTCTTGGACCAACGAAAGTGATTTCCCCGTCCTCAAA
>NZ_JFHJ01000029.1:0-3252 GCF_003666285.1 Mesotoga sp. HF07.pep.5.2.highcov
CTTTTGAGTGAGTTCTCTTCTTTGAGCTCAATGGCCTTCTCGATAAATACCGCTCCTGAACCATCACCTTTAATATTCTCAACTGCGATTCCCTTGTTGTTGAGATATTTGGCGAGAGAGTGATTGTCATTATTTCTCTGAGAGAGATCGATAGCTTTATCAATATATTCGAGAGAAGTCTCGAATTCTCCCATTTTGAGGTATACGCCGGCAATGTTGTTATAGATCATAGGCAATCGTGAATCATCCCCAAGCTCATCAAAGACAGATATCGCGCTGGCAGCATACTCCAGAGCCTTCGAAAACTCGCCTGATTGACAGCTAATTCTTATCATTGAATTATAGACAAAGCCAAGTTCAGAACTGCATTGATTTCCGATTTTTTCCAACTCTCTGCCAACAATTTCAAAAGCAATCTGGGTTTCTCCAGAATCAACGAGGGATCTCTGAATCCTTTTGAGAAACGAAATTCTCGAATCAAACTCCGATTCATCTTTGGACAGATATTCTTCATACAAGTCTGCAAAACTCTTTTCCTGTTTTATATGATCCATCTCATCCACCCTTTTCAAGAAGTAGCCTGGCTTGTTTCCAGTCTGTCCTTTCCCTTTGTTTTGGCTTCATAGAGTAGCTTATCCACAACGGCAATGTATTTGTCTGCCGACTCGCCATTCCACTCTCTTGCACCTGCACTGAATGAAACCGTAATCTCCAGTTCTTGGCGAAAGGATTCCTTCAACCTTGAATAGACTTCGGTTGCCTTGTCTAGATCAGCTAACGGCAGCAAAACGAGGAACTCTTCTCCTCCATACCTGAAGGCAAAATCATTTTTTCTAATAGAAGACTTGATGATTCTTCCAATTTCCGAAAGAACCTCATCACCCTTTAGATGACCATATGAGTCGTTCACGAATTTGAAGTTGTCCAGATCGATCATTATCATCGTAAGAGGAGTGCCGTATCTCTCTGCTCTTGCGATTTCGTTTTCGACTATAGTCCGCATCTTTCTATGGTTAAGCAAACCGGTTAGCGAATCGGTTTCGGCCTGCCTTTCGAGAAGCTTATTGGTTTTCTCAAGCCTGCGTTTCATGTCATGCAGTTCGTTGTTCTTCTCTGATATTTCTTCATTTACTCTTCTGAGTTCACTGTTCTGCTCAAGAAGAGAGTGCATTTCTCTGAGGTTTTCTCTTGCTTCGAAAGATGACTCGAGTTGTGCTAATGAACGCGCTTGTTCTTCTTTGAATATTGTACGATTCAGTTCCGTTATCAGTTTGAATGTTTGCAAAGCTTCATTCGCATTACCCATTAACTCATGTATTGAAGAGATCTCATTCAGTACGTCTAGCAGCTCCGTATTGTTTCCGTTTTTTTGGTGATACTCGCTTACTCCTGTCAACAGCTCCAGCGCTGAGAAGAGCTCATCTTCGGCCTTCAAAAAGCGTGCCCTGTACTTCATTGTCTCTGTCAGAGCTCGCTCATCCCCGTTTTCCCTTGCCATAGTAGTTGCTCTTTGGAGTAATTCAGAGGCCTCTTTCTTCTTTCCCGAATCGTAATAGAGCTCTGCCAGATTCAAATAGCTGTTGGGCAATTCATCCTTCATGTTGTTCTTCTCTTTGATTAAAATCGCTTCTTCAAGATACGGAATGCCAGATTTATCAGTTTCCGAGTTCTCAAGAATCACCGCAATATTGTTCAAACAACAGGCTGTATTAGTCTCGTCACCATTTTTTCTGGCCATTTGCAGCGCTTTGTTCGCATTCGAAAAAGCCTTATCATACTCTTTCATTTTGAAGTAGATCCCTGAGGTGTTAATCAAGACTCTGGTTAGCAATCCCTCTTCCTCTTTTTCTCTGCAGATTGTCTGAGCCCTTCTGGAATACTCGACTACGCCCGCGAAATCTCCTACAAGCGCACTCAGTTTAATCATGGAGTTCAAAAGCACTGCCATTTCCAAAGAATCACAATTATCGAATCTTCTTATCTCCCTTTCAACGATTCCGTGGGCGACAAGTGTATTTCCCTGGTGATTAAGGCTGGAGATAGCTTTATTCAGATAAGTTATCTTTAGGGAAAGATCGCTTTCTGGCACCGACATGTATTCCGTCAGCAACTCAACAACTCTATCTTTGATTTCCGTATTGTCTTCCATCACTGTCTCCATTTCTTGTATTTCTCTGGATTTAAGTGCTTCTAATTATTCACGAGATAGAGCTAAAGCGCCTCCCTGAATATGGTAAGTGGAAGCTTAATCAAGGAATTAAGTCCGCATCTTTGTGATCATCATCATTCCAATATACCGTGATCACTTCGAAATTATCAAGCCTCTTTTCCAGTATAACCGTCATTTCATCGTCCGACACTTTCAGTCTGTTGTAGTTTGCTATCTGTACCCTTATGCCTTCTTCAAGGACTCTAATTACCCTATCCGTTTCGATTCCTCTTTCATCCATTCTTTGAACGGCATGCTGACTGAAAGAGATTTCCCGTTCCTCTTCTCTCTTCGCTACTTCATCTTTCTCGCTTAAACCTTTTATGAGAAATGCAACAACTACAACCGCAATAATCACCGCTAAGGTGAAGAACATATCTGCCTCCAAGATGTTCTGCTCTGTGGTTTTTAGATCTAGTCGCTTTCCCCAATCTTTAGAAGTATGTCATCCATTATATACGGATCCTCCTTACTACCGCCTCCGAAATGGTAGCTCTTAGGTTCCGGATAGATGTCCCGGTAAACGGCTTCGATACCATCGAAATCCCAGGTTGTTATGTATACTTTGAATCCATTTAGGCTTTCTGGTCTCCCGATGGTTTCACCGGGAATCCTTAGTACTACCTCGCTCTCCATTTTGTTTGTCTGTACAAGAGGAGTTGGAGATATTGCTGTGCCGAATGACTTGGGGCCGCTTCCTTCTGCAGAATACGCAACAATCGACCAACCGTTTGCAAAAATGAAATAATCCCAGTCAAGTCCGGCTGGCATAGTTGCATTCAAGAAAGGTAGGACCGTTGAACCAGTCTTGTGGGGATCATCGATGAATATCTGGAAAGTGACATGATCGAATCCGTTTTGTGGTCCCCACGTGTCAGTCAAGTCCTTGATTCTCATGTTAAGAGAAAGCGATGCTCCTATCTGTCTCAATTCAACTCCCAACAGGTCCATCTGATTCTTGAAAGAGATATCCGTTGGATACTCGTATCTTCCCTCCGGTCCTTTGTCGTCTCCTTCTGGATCGGAAAGCGAAGACAAGAGCA
>NZ_JFHJ01000114.1:0-800 GCF_003666285.1 Mesotoga sp. HF07.pep.5.2.highcov
ATAATCCCATCACTCATCTTTCGTGTTTGTCCTCTCCCTTTCGATCTTCTCCAGCAACTGAGCTACTCTCAAGCTTGCTTCTATTCCAATGTCTTCTTTAAAACGGATTTCAGGGGCTTTGAACAGACGAATGTTCTTTGCAATTGCAGTCCTGAAGATTCCCTTATCTTCATTCAGCCTTTTAACCAGCTTTTTCTTGCTTTCATCTGGTCCCATAAGACTTACAAAGACCGTTGCAAAACGCTTATCTTTGGTAAGTTCTACCCTGACTATTGAAACCATTCCTAGCGAGTCGTTGTAACTTGTGTAAGATGATAGAGTTACCGTGAGAACCTTCTTTATCTCAGACTCCAACATCTCTTTCCTGTAACTACTTGCCATGGCTCTCACCTCCGGGATAATTATAACCTACAACGGAGCTAAGAGGGAGTTCCTTGGGAAGTAGCGGTTTTAGCGAAATGTACATCCATTATTAGCTGCAATTTTACTTAGAAACGGTTTTCAGTAACTTGTTGACTGAAGGACAAGAATCCACCAAGAAATTGGATGATATTGAATGAACGATGTATTAAACGCAATTGATATTTATTGGGCGGGCATGACACAGTGCGCGTTCTGTTGTTAGATCAAAAATATGATTCCGATAATTGGAGAGAGTGATTGTGCCTCCCTGAGCTTGCATAAACGGAACTCTTTGCCGATAGCTTAACCCGATTAATCTGTAAAGAAGTTATAATCTGTAGTGATCAACAGTTAGGAGTGATTCTATGTGTTCAGAAAGAAGAAAGTTTGTCGTTATT
>NZ_JFHJ01000214.1:0-1433 GCF_003666285.1 Mesotoga sp. HF07.pep.5.2.highcov
AGAAGCATCTATGCTTACACAAACGAACTTTCGCTCGATGGTCTCATGAAAGTTGCAGAAAGGCTGAGGGCCGTTATAAGTCAGGATAGGGTCGCGGATTCAGTTATTGATTTTAGAAATGAAGAGTTTGTTGACGTCTGTCCAGTTCTCTTTTCACCGAATAATGTACCGAAAAAAGAGAAGGTAAGAGTTATGCAACTTGCCCATGAAGGAGCATCGACCTTCGCTTCGACCATATCTCAGGTTGTCGTAAATTCCGTTGAATACGATCAAAAAGTCTGGATCTACAATTCCGAAGGCGTGAAGGCTCATGATCGCCGCGTAAGAACAAGACTGGCGATATCCGCAGTTGCCACAAAAGACGGACAAATGGAAAGTGGTTTCTACGGACCGGGAGCAGCAATGGGCTTTGAGTTCTTTAATATGGTCGATCCCAGAGCCGCCGGAGAAAGGGCTGCAAGAATCGCAGACAGAATGGTAAGGGCGGAGTTTGCTCCTGCTGGACGAATGCCTGTGATAATCTCCAACGAGTTTGGAGGAGTAATATTCCACGAGGCCTGCGGCCATGCGCTCGAAGCTACGGGAGTAGCCAAAGGCGCATCTGTATTTGCCGGTAAGCTAGGTCAGAAGATAGCAAATGAATGTGTGTCTGCTGTAGACGATCCGACGATTCCCAATGCCTGGGGATCGGCAAATGTTGACGATGAAGGTACTCCGACAAGGAGGAATCTATTGATCGATAAAGGAGTTCTAAAAAGCTACATGATCGATCGCCTTGGTGGAATAAAGATGAAAATGCAACCTACTGGAAGCGCAAGAAGACAGGATTACACGTTTGCCCCGACATCAAGAATGAGCAATACGTTCCTTCTTCCCGGAGAGTACTATCCCGAGGAGATAATAGCTGCCACAGACTATGGTCTCTACGCGAAGTCTCTCGGTGGGGGATCGGTTATGCCTTCCACGGGTGAATTCAACTTTGCGGTAAAGGAAGGATACATGATAGAGAAGGGAAGGATAACCAGACCGGTAAGGGGTGCGACACTTATCGGAAAGGGCAATGAGGTCCTTACGAAGATTGATATGGTTGGCAACGATCTCGAACGGGGGCAGGGTATGTGCGGGTCGATCTCGGGTTCGATCCCGGCCGATGTGGGCCAGCCAACCGTGAGAGTGTCTGAACTGATTGTTGGGGGGCGAAATTGATGGATTTCAATACCTTTGCCGACAAGGCTTTCAAAATCTCCAAAGAAAAGGGCTTTAATGAAGCCGAGATCTATTACTCGAAAGGTGGAGAATTTCAGTTAAGCTCTCTGAATGGAGAAATCGATTCATACACGGATGCCAGTTCGATAGAAGTTTACTTCAGAGGCCTCAAGAACGGAAAGATCGGCACGGCATTTTCAGAGATTCTAAGCGAAGAGGCGGCGACA
>NZ_JFHJ01000021.1:0-1330 GCF_003666285.1 Mesotoga sp. HF07.pep.5.2.highcov
ACCTTTCTGAAAAGTTCATCTTGTCTCTTGAGAACTCTCTAAAAAGCGAAATGTACGGGGCGTTACCGGAAATACTTCCCGCTGGCGGTTGTACGATCCAGGCCTGGAATGCCTACGCGATACCTTTGATCGAGCACATGAACTCCCCCTCCCCTGCTTAATGATAGAAACTCCAGAAAGGGCCGGTATTCACGCCAGGTTTTTATTCGAGAACACTGTCAAGGCACAAGACTGACAGCCATGATCGATGTGCCGACAGAGTCGAATCATTCGCTGAATTGGTAGCCAAGTCCCTGAAAAGTTTAATCACAGCCAGCCGGAAGGTGAGTATGCCGGAAGCAAGAAAATACTTGGTGGCTGGGATGCGCCGTATATCCAGTCACTCCTGAGATCGATAAAGAAGCAGAGCAAATCGGCGCTGGCAAATCTTGCGTTTGATTGTTCCGAGAGTTCAGTTGCCGCTCTGGGGCAAAAACCTTCTGGACGACCCGCTTCTCAAAACGTATTGAAAGCCACCGAAGACCACTTGTCGGGAAAGATAACGCTGCCCGAGTAGAAAAAGTGAATCCTCCGGTGCCACGTGGCTGCATGAGAAGCCGAAAACAATCCCGTTGCCCAAACCGATCAAAGAGCGATTGGTCAGAGCCCATCGACCCTGTACTCGGTGAGTCATTCTTTCGAGCGGGCTCTTATAGATAGTCAGCGGCTGCGTACGATACGCTTGGAACGGTCGCACCCGTGAACAAACGGAACGGCTTGTTGAAAAGAATGTGAACGTGTCCTTGACGAGCTACGTAAAGTGTCGACCAAAAACTAACCAAACCCTTTGAAGATCAATTGAAAGACCTAAATAACAAGGATACTACGTTGCAGAAGTCCTCGCCTGATCGGGAAGGCAAACCACGAACAACCTGGACGCTTAGCAACGAAGAACCATTCTTCCCGAAGGACGGGTTCATGCTCTTGGAAGGACCAAGGTCGGGCTTCTTGATGACGGTATGTGACGTTTTCGTAATTGCCTAACATTGTCATCCCGAACTTGATACGGGAACCGAGGTTAGAGGTCAGTGGCCAGAGGTTGGAAGAGCAACGAAAGCTGGATTACCGTTGGACAGTTCTCCGTTCACCGAGGAGAAGTTTTTATTCGTTCAATAGCGGAAATCTCTTCTTCTTGGTTGAAGTCATGAAGCAGCAGCACCAAGATTCCGACCAGGAGCTTTGTCGGGATGACGACATTTGACGCTTTTTCCTCGGGACTTCAGCTTGAACTTGGAACAAGCAACATGCAACTGCTCTTCAAAAGACGGGTTCATGGTTTTGGACGAAGGGC
>NZ_JFHJ01000113.1:0-1399 GCF_003666285.1 Mesotoga sp. HF07.pep.5.2.highcov
CCTTTAAAGGGACAGCTATCGCCTTGATCACCGCCGGACTGCTGTCGATGGCTTTCATGGGATTCCAGGGCCTGGTAAAACTGTGAGGTGTTTACTGTGACAATAGTCTATTCAGTTCTCTTTATGTCAGTACTAGGGGTAGGTGCAGGTATTTTTCTAGCGTTCGCTTCGGCAAAATTCGCCGTCAAGAAAGATCCACGAATAGCGCTTATCGAAGCTTCATTGCCTGGTGCTAATTGCGGTGCCTGCGGCTTCCCGGGATGCGCAGCCTTTGCCAAAGCTGTTGCTGAAGGTAAAGCCCCCATCGAAGGATGCATTCCAGGTAAACGCTCCGGTGTCCCTGAGAAGTTAAAACTCATTCTGGACACAGATATCGACAAACTCATCGCCTTGTTCGACGAAAATGAAGAGGATGCAGAAAAAACTCTCGAGAAGCTACTAGCTTCTTCAGGAAAAGCCGTCAAAGCCGCTCCACCAAAGATACAAAGGCCAACGCAAGAAGAAATCGATAGTTACAAGGAAAAACTCAAAGAAAATCCAAGGGCAGCTGTTATCTTCGCAGTCCTTCCCAACATCAACTGCGCCTTGTGCGGCTCGCCAGGATGTGCTGCCTTTGCCATTAAGGTTGCCAATAAAGACGAAGACATAGCGAAATGTGTTCCTGGAAAGCCACAGAATGTCTCGCAAAAGGTTGCCAAGATCATGGCTTTATCTGAAGCCGAACTTCAGAAGATCATCGAAGAGACATCAGGTGAACCGGCCGAGATAAAGAAGAAGTTTGCATCATGAAAAAAAGGCTGGCCATTCTTGGCTCAACCGGATCGATAGGATCACAAACACTCCAGATAGCAAATCGGATTGAGAATATTGAGATTGTGGCCATTTCTTGTGGCCACAATCTTTCTCTTTTTTCGAAGCAGCTTTCTGAATTTCATCCGCCCTTTGCCGCCTCACTAAAGAAAAGCGATAGCCTTACAGATTCCTTTCCCGCAACATTATTCTTCCACGGGGAAGAGGGAATCGAAAGAATGCTTGAGGAATCGAAACCCGATTATGTTTTGCTGGCTGTGAGCGGCGCCGCAGGTCTAAGATTCAGCCTAAAGGCCATCGAAGTCTGTCACAGGCTTTGCCTCGCCAATAAAGAATCTATTGTTTGTGGAGGAGATCTTCTCCTGAAAGAGTGTGCCAGAAAGGGCGTCGAACTGATTCCTGTCGACTCGGAGCACAGCGGCCTTTTTCAGCTCCTCGATGGTTCACGCCGACCGATAAGAATTATAATAACTGCTTCTGGCGGGGCATTAAGAGATTGGCCCTTAGAAAGGATACAAGATGCAACGATAAGAGATGTTTTGAGGCATCCCGTCTGGTCAATGGGAAACAGGATAACGATCGACAGTGC
>NZ_JFHJ01000204.1:0-4507 GCF_003666285.1 Mesotoga sp. HF07.pep.5.2.highcov
ACTGATATCACGAACACCGAAGAAGCTGCCACAAGGATTTGTCGTTCTCTTGAAGATTCAAGAATAATATATAAGAGAATCCCAATAAAGGTTCGTGCCAGCTTCGGAATTGCCAATTTTGAAGGACATGAAGATGAACTTGAAGACATGATCAGGAGGGCAGACAGAAATCTGTATGTCTCCAAAAGATCCGGGGGCAACAAAGTTACCGGGGGACGAAACTATGGCTAAGAGAGAATGGCAGATAAGAAGTGAACGTTTAGGCCTTGAAGCGCAGCTAAGGGAAAGAAATAAAGAACTTAAACTTCTATATGATTTCTCAAGATTAGTTGACAAAGCAGAGAAATCTATTGACGACATTCTGATGGGTCTCCTGAGAATCCTTTCCGATGCTTTTCAGAACCTGAGAGCGCGTGTGCCGTGATCGTCTACAGTGCCAGAGTGTATGAATCGAGAAGAGTCTTCAAGAAGTGATCGCTTTATACGTAACCAATGATAGTAAGAGGCAATGAGGTCGGGAGCGTAACGGTCTATTATTATTGAGACGGGAAAATCGCCTTCCTCTATGAGTAGTCTCAAATGATTCTTTCGGTTACAGAGAGACTCGGAAAAATTATTCAACGCATTGAGACGTCAAGGAAGCTCAGTGAGAACAAAGAGGAGTACCGCGCTACTCTCTCAAGTATTGGTGACGCAGTTCTTTCGACAGATGCTTCTGGAACGGTCACTTTCGTCAATGAAGTTGCCTGCAATCTTATTGGTCTTAGCGAAAGCAGCACCATCGGCAAGAGAGTTTCTGAAGTTATGGAGATCTTTAGTGAAGATTCAGATGAACCTGCAATTATTCCAGTAGAGCATGTGCTAGAAACCGGCAAAAAGGTTGGACTGGCAAATCATACTGCGCTCAGATCAAAGAACGGAAAAATCTACTCAATTGCCGATTCTGCAGCTCCGATATCTAGAGAAGACGGTGAAACAACTGGTGTTATTCTTGTCTTCAAAGATCTGACCGAAGAGAGAAAAAAGAAGAGAAAATCATACAAAGTGAGGCCCGATTCCAAGAGTTGATAGAAAATAAGAATGGAGGCCTGTTAATTTTAAACAGTTAAGATGGAGAACGATTTATTCTGAAGGAATTCAAAGCGCCTCGCGAAAATCTTAATAGAACTGGACTCGTAACCTTTGGCTAGGAGTTAATTGATGTTTTTTACTGGTGTAGAAAAGAGTAGTCTCTTCGAAGCAATGAGAAAGGTTTATAATACCGGGACCCCTGAGAAAGTAGAGGCCGAGAAATATGTCTACGGAGATCAAGAAGGCTGGTGGACAAATTATGTTAATAAACTTCCTTCTGGTGAGGTTGTAAGCCTTTGCTACGATTTGTCTGAATCACTTAGAATTCAAGAATTCAGAAAGAAAACGAACGATGGCCTGCTTGCACTGTCAAAAATGGCTGCTGGGAGTGGTTTCTCGCTTGATGAGTTTAAGAAGAGCGCCGAAAGAATAGTAGGCTCTTGTCTTTGTGTTCATAGTGTCGGGATATATATGCTAAAGAGAATTGGTGAGATGGATCTGATTATTAGCTCTGACCTGGTTGGTGGAGAGGCAAGAGAAGATAAGTCGAGAGCTATGGATCACGACCTCCCTTCCGAATATCTTCAGTTGATTCAAGCAAAGAGGTTCTTCAGTATTTCCGAAGTGAACGAAGAAGAAAAAAGCAACTTCATTGCTAGTCTGCAAGACGTTGGAGAAAAAGCGATTCTAGATATCCCCCTGAGGATCAGAGGAGTCATCGTGGGACCTCTCTTTTGCGATATGAAGATTGCAAGGCAATGGACTTCAAATGAAAAGAACTTCGCCGTGTCCGTAGGTGACGTTCTGACGCTTGCTCTTGAAGAAGATGAGCTTGTTAATGGTGAGCATCGCTACAAGAGCTTCTTCAAAATGAACGGTGCAACAATGCTTCTCATAGATTCGACAACGGGTTCAATCGTAGATTCTAACGAAGCTGCATGCAGATTTTACCAATATGATCTTGACACGCTAAAAGGAATGTCAATGAAGGATTTGGCTGCGAATAACGAATCCCTAATTGAGATACGTAAGCTCGCTGCTGGAAGATCTCCTAGTGTAGTCTCCAGGCAGAAAAAGTCCTCTGGAAAAATAGTCGACGTCGAGATTTTTGCTTCTCCTTTTAGCATGGAAGATATGGATCTGATTAACCTGATAGTTGTCGATATAACGGAAGCCCTTGCCGCGAAAAATAAACTTTCGGAAACTTTGGGGAGATTGCACACTGCTCTTGAAGGAGCTGTAGAGTTTGTTAGCAAGGTAGTAAAGGCGAGAGATCCATGCACGGCAGGCCATCAGAAGAACGTGAGTCGTTTAGCTACTGCCATTGCAGAGCGGCTCGGTCTGGATGATAATAGGAGTAGAACCGTCAGAATTGCCGGCTTGCTGCACGATGTCGACAAGGTTTCGATTCCGGTTGAGATACTTTCAAAGCCGGTTCGACTTACTGATCTTGAGTGGTCTTTGATCAAGCGCCATCCAATAGTCGGCTACGAAATCCTTTACGATGTAAAACTTGGTGGGCCAATAGCGGAGATTGTCAAGAACCATCACGATAGGATAAACGGATCAGGTTATCCAGAAGGTCTTATTGGATCAGAACTATCTTTGGAATCAAGAATCGTGGCAGTGGCCGATGTGGTGGAGGCAATGGTTTCTCACAGACCGTATAGAGCTTCTAGGGGACTTGGTGAAGCTGTGCAAGAGATCAAGGGCAACTCTGGTGTTCTTTACGATGAAGAAGTAGTTGACGCTTGTCTAGCTGTAATCGATTCGGGTTTCAAGATTGATAGGTCTGATAGCAGATTATAGATTGTTGGAGGTAGAGAATGAACGTATTTATTGTTATTCTGGCAATTTTCGGAGGGCTGGTTTTTTTGGGTCTTGCGGTGAAGTTCGCTTTTTTCGGACTCCGGGTAATTTTCGGTCTTGCCTTTGTTGGGCTGATTGTTTTCGCGATTATTTGGCTTCTTTCGAAGGTCCTTTTACTGTTTTAGTTTTTTGATTGTCGGGAATACTGAGGACTTTGCCCTTGATACCCGATTCGTTTCAATTCCGAATGGGTGGATGTTTCAAGTTGAATCTTCACTGGCGGTTGAATGCTGTAGTAGATGGGATCATTTTTCTGAGGATAGACTGAGAAAAGTCGTACCATACTGCCTGTGCTCAGAATTTCTGGGTAGAGTCTAAATTTTAACTGGGAAGTGAAAATATGAAAAGGGGTAATACTTACATCTTGTTGATTGCAACAATATCACTGACTGTATTTCTTACCCTGAGCGTCCTCAATTTCCTCAGACCTTATCAACCTAGTAAAGATGCCTATTACTCTCTTTCGAGTTCAAATGAAGTTATTTACTGTTTCAAAGATGGAACTCACATCTTCACTCCTGCGAAAGGAAGTGAGATTGGAATAGTGTTTTATCCTGGTGGCCTCGTGGATCCAGTATCATATGCTCCACTTCTTAAGAGAATAGCCACAAGCGGTGTTTCATGTTTCCTTGTAGAAATGCCCCTTAATCTTGCCGTACTTTCTCCAAACAGAGCAAAAAATATCTTGAAAGACAATCCAGAGATTAGGAGATGGATTTTGGCCGGGCACTCTCTTGGGGGTTCAATGGCAGCGAAATTTGCTTACTATAATCAGGGCAGAGTCGACGGTCTCATTTTGCTTGCCTCTTATCCCGGTAAAGACACTTCTCTATCTGAATCAGGTATTCATGTACTGTCGATTTATGGTAGCAACGATAAAGTACTTGACATTGAAGCTCTGGAGAGCGGAAGAGCTCTACTCCCTGAAGAAACAACTTACTTGAAGCTGCGTGGGGGGAATCATGCGCAATTCGGATACTATGGACCACAAAGAGGGGACGGAGATGCATTAATAACCCTTCTCGAGCAACAAGAAATGACCGTCAGCGCAATTCTATCATTCATTGACAATGCGATGTAATCCTCATTTTGAGATTATTTTGCCAGCTGATATACCAGAACGCCCGAGAGCATTAAGAGCAATCCAATGACTTTGGAGGGAGTCAGATCGATAGGCAGCTCGCCAAACAGTCCTGTGACGTTTATGATAAGTGCAAAGACTATCTGGGTTACTACAATTATTACGATGCCTCTGCTCGCACCTAGAGAAGATACACCTTGAGAAATACTTAGAATTATCAAGACACCTATGAATCCTGCGGTGTAGTAGAGTGGATTGAGTCCTTTTAGTGACTCCAGGCTCATTTCACCCTTACCGAAGAAAAAGAGAAGTACCGAGGCGAGAAGAAATCCCGTACCGTGTATGAAGAAGTTTGAACCGAAGAAGCCAATTTTCTCTCCCAGTCTTGCACTAAAAACACTTTGCATAGCGATTACTATCCCAGCTGCTATTGCGAAAAATACACCTCTAATCATCCATGTCTCACCCATCTGTCTTTGAAGTTGG
>NZ_JFHJ01000202.1:0-11316 GCF_003666285.1 Mesotoga sp. HF07.pep.5.2.highcov
CTCGTACCCTCGATAATCGTTACTGGTTACAGCAGCGAAGAGACCCTCAAGCGGGCGAACTCTGCAGGGGTCTTTAACTATCTCGTCAAACCCGTTGATGAGAAGGAACTCAAGCCCGCCATAGAGATTGCGATGGGCCGTTTTAAGGAGTTTGTGCTTCTTAAGAAGGAACTCCAAGAGCAGGGAGAGGCTCTAGAGGCAAGAAAACTCATAGAAAGGGCAAAGGGGATTTTGATGGACCGCAATGGGATCAAGGAATCAGAGGCGATGAAGTTGCTCCAGAAGATTAGTAGAGATAAGAATTTAAAGCTTGTTGTTGTTGCGAGGGAAATCATAGAAGCAGACAATACTCTGCATTACGGTATGTAGGTCAGCGGTTCCATCTGTTCAGAATTCGCGAGCGATTGAGCTTTTTTCTCATAATCGTTATTAATGTGCCTTAAATAGGATAGAAATCATCACACGGGACTTTGCTAAACGCATCGTTTTGTGCATAATTGTCAAGTGAATATATGAAAAGTGAATATACTTAAAGGCAATGCTTATGATTGGTGTTGCTGAGTAAGGAAATATAAAGGTTATGGGTGCCTGACTAGTTGCAGGCACCTTTTTTGTTTTGGGAGTTACAGGAATCAGTTTTCGGAAAATAGATATCTGTTCACCGTGTGAGCAAAAAATCTGAGAATGGAGGAGAGAGATTATGGCAGTGGTTGACGTAAAACTGGAAAAACTAAGTGAAGTAAGTATGAGAGATTTCAGCACCTTTGGCAGAATCATCGGTAGAGATGAAGACACGGAAGAAGGTAAGTATGAGTTGCATCCTGTGGACGCAAAACCCGCAGTCGAAAACAGCATGATCAAGGCATACTGGGATCTAATTCCTTTCAAGGACAACAAAGAAGACCGCTTTTCGATGGGTATGCTCTTTGTCTACCCTAAGCCAATAGGTGAGGTTCTAAACTGGACTGAGGTTCATTACGAAACTTACGAATTCTTTTTCCCTCTGGGTGGAAAGCAGTTCATCTTTGTTCTTGCTCCGAAGTCGAAGATCCCCGAAGCGGAGAAGACCAGAGCCTTCCTCATTGGACCAAATGAAGGAGTCCTTCTGAACAAAGGGACATGGCACTACCCGCCTTTCGCAATTGACGGCCCTACCCCTGTTTTAATGCCTCGCTTTGGAAAACTTGGAGAAGTCACCGGCGACGTAACTGAGGCCTATGGAAAGAAGTGGGAGACTCCTGTTGGAAACCGCTATTTCAAAGGACAATTGCACGCTTTGAAAACCGATTACTATGGCGAAGGTTACGGAGGCGAATACAAGATAAGAATCATTCTTTGATTCGTTTGTTTGAAGGGAGGTTGACACAAAGAAAAAAGCTGTTCGTGTAAATGTTTTGATCTATGAGAGTACTTCTTTTGAAGGAGGATAAGACAGGTGAAAAAGCTCAGTGTTCTGTTAATTGCTCTTATTGCTTTGTTTGGTGTTACTGCACTTTCAACGGAAACAATGGTATGCACTTATGCACAGATGGCGAACGACTTCTTCCTTACTTTTGACAAAGGCGCAAGGGAGGCTGTCGAGGCTCTTGGAAACATGTACATAGCAGCCAGCGACGACAGGAGCCCCGAAAAGTTCCTGTTCCAAATCGAGTCCTTCGCTGCCGCCGGTGTCAAGATGATATTCGGTTACTCACCAACAATCGAATCCGTTATTCAGGCATCGAACTTCGTCAACAGAGAGAAAGTCTATTACGCGAATATCCTAGAGATAGCCGACTGGTGGACACCACTAGACGCTGGTCCATACTACGGTCAGTTCATTGGACCTGACGCTTATGTCGATGGTTATCTAGGCGGTCTGGAAATGGGCAGACTTCTCAATGGAGAGGGCGAGACCTGTGTTCTCTGGGGATTCCCCGGCTCCAAAGCAGGTAACGACAGAGTTAGAGGCTACAAAGCAGCTCTTATGGAGAACTTCCCAAATATCACCGTTATCGGTGAGGAATATGCAGACTTCATAAGAGACAAGGGATACTCTGTTACCAAAGACTGGATCGCAAAGTTCGGTGACAGGATAGACGGTATTTTCGGCACTGCTACAAGCATGAATGTTGGCGCTGCAATTGCCTGTGAAGAGGCCGGACTGGACCACGTTTTCCAGGTCACAACCGATGCTAACAAGTCCAACCTCGTCGATATCAAGGATGGAAGTCTCGACGTTGTCGCTGGAATTTACGGATTCTGGATGGCTGGAAGACAGGCCGTTACTGTATACGACATGAAGAACGGCTGGAAACCGACCGTTCCTGAAACGATGATGTCAACAATGCAGACCTTCATTACCCCTGAAAACGTTGACTGGTACATCGAGACTTTCGGAAAGGACGCTCCATATGACTACGACTGGAAGAAGATGTCAAGAACGCTTCATCCAGACGACTGGGATCCACAGGGACTTCTAGTTCCCATATACCCCGAGAGATTTACCAACTGGATTTACCTTGACAAGCCCAGAGGTTACGAAGTTCCCAAGGAATACAAGGAAGCTATGGAATCCGGTCTTTACCAGGAGATCTACGAGCTTTACCTTGAAAAGTTCACAGCCGCGTGGGTCGTACCTCCATTCGAGAGCTCCCCATACAACTACGTATTTGTTGCAAACAACCTGGAAGAAGGTCTCAGAGCAGATATCGTAAAGAGAATGGAAAACGATGTGCTTGTTCATGAAGTTATTGACGTTCCCTACCGCTTCGACATTCCAGATTTTGGAGAAGGATGTAATAACTAAGCACCGTATGAATCTTAAAAAACACTTTTGAATGCTGGAGTAGACTGTTCCAGCGACGGGGGATCAGTCTACTCTTTCTGGAAGGATGAGGAATTTGGCTCTCAAAAATCTCTTTAAAAAAGGACTAAAAGCAGAGAACCTTATTGAAGTACTTCCCTACTTGTTGCTTGTTGGAATCTTTGTGGTTTTCGCAATCTTATATCCGCCATTCTCAAGAATAAGGAATATCACAGGTATTCTGACAGTCTCGAGCGTCTTCCTTCTGGTTGCCGCCGGAGAGACTTTTCCCATACTCATGGGAAGCATAGATCTCTCTGTGGGCGCCATGCTTTCATCCTGTGCGATTGTTGCCGCTTACTTCTTTCCTCAGGGTGGATTAGGGATGATAGTTCTTGCGATAGTCGTAGGATTCCTTTCGGGACTGATTAACGGTCTACTGGTGGTACTTCTGAAACTTCCGTCTTTCATCGTTACACTGGCGATGATGTATGTCTATGTGGGAATAGCTACTGGTCTAACAAATGGTTATAACATATCCATTAGAAACAGGGACTTTGCCTGGATTTCGACGGGACAGATGATCGAAGGCATTCCAAATGTCATTATTTGGGCCTTCATTGTATTTGCAGTTTTCGTATTCATAAGCAGGAAGACAGTAGTGGGAAGATACATTTTGGCAATAGGAAGCAACGAAGAGTCCGTGAAGAAAATGGGAATCAATACAAATAAATATAGGATAATCGCGTTCACATTCTCCGGGTTATTGGTCGGTATTGCCTCTGTTTTACTTTCTTCTTATCTAGGAATGGCACCAGCAAGACTTGGAGACAAGTACCTCTTCAATACGCTAATAGCCGTGGTCGTTGGTGGGACTTCCATCATGGGAGGTTCTGGTGGTTTATTGAAGACACTCATAGGGGTTCTTCTCATCAGTATGTTCGATAATGGAATGAGTCTAATTGGAAGTACATCGAATGTCCAAAACATTGCAAAAGGCATACTGCTAATCGCAGCCATTTCACTCGTAATGCTTCCTCATCGACGCGGAAGATTACTTCTTACCAAGTAGGCAGGGAGGTGGATGATGATGGATAATCGAAACAGGAAGCGAAAGTTCCCACTTTCAAAGCTGTGGACTCCCTTACTACTTGTGGTTTTGTTCTTGATATTCGGTTTGCAGTATCCAACATTCTTGTCTGCAAAGAACTTCAACAACTTGCTCGTACAGATGGCCATTCTGCTGATTGCATCGATGGGTATGTCTATGGTCGTTCTGATGGGAAGTATTGACGTATCAGTCGGAGCGACGATAACGATTACTGCCGTGGCATCCGCAATGGCTAGCTCTGCGCTAGGTGGCGCATCGATTATTGTGGGGATGATAGTAGGGGCTCTGGTAGGTCTGATAAACGGTTTTCTGGCTACTTTCCTGAAAATCCCGACGTTTCTATCCACTATCGCCATGATGGGAATCTTAAATGGAACTGCAGTTTTGATGCTAAAAGGGTCTCCTTACAACGTCAGTCTGAATCCTTTCTCGCAGTTGCAAGGGGAAGTTTTCTAGACGGCATATCAAACCTGATCACCATACCTATCATTGTGGTGCTTATAACACTTTTGATAACCAAGAAAACAGTGCTTGGCAGAATGATTTACGCCATCGGCAACAACGAGTACGTATGCCAGTATTCAGGGATCAGTGTTGTAAAGATTCAGACTTTTGTATTTATGATTCATGGTTCGCTCGTAGGACTAGCCGGGGCACTTAACGCATCTATGCTTGAAGCTGCATGCCCTTATACTGGTGATACTTATACCTTGCCCGTAATAGCAATCGTTGTCATGGGCGGCATTCCTCTTAGCGGAGGTCGAGGAGGACCAATCGGCACAGTTCTCGGAGCGATGCTGGTTACCGTTCTGATAAGCGGCCTGAATTTCATGGGTGTAACGCCTGAATTCAGGAACGTTGCAATGGGTGCTCTGATAATTGCCGGTGCGCTTATGTCCAATGTTGGAAGACCGAAGATGATCACCGTTAAGTGATCTTCGATTCAAAAAGGTGATACTGAGAATGCGAGGTTTATCTTTATGGATGAAAAAGTAAAAGAAAATAGCAAAATCCTCTTTGAGATCAAGGGAATCGATAGAAACTATCCTGGTGTGCAGGCACTGAAAGATGTTACCTTCAAGATCAATAAGAACGACGTTATTGGATTCGCCGGTGAAAATGGGGCGGGAAAGTCAACTCTGCTAAAGCTTATAGCGGGAGTTGAACCACCCGATAAAGGAGAGATGTTTCTGGAAGGAAAAAAGTATGCTCCTCAAAGCTTCAGAGAGGCTAACATACTTGGAGTTTCGATGGTCTTCCAGGAGCAGAACCTTGTCCAAAGCCTGACTGTTTACGAAAATCTCTTTCTTTCACACGAGAAGAGATTCCAGGTGGCCGGTACTTTGAAGAAGAGGCAGATGATCTCCGAAGCGAAACGTTATCTGGAGAGTTTTGGGCTCGATATCGACCCAAGAAAAGAAGTCTCCCAATACTCATTTCACGAGCGTCAGATGCTTGAGATCATCAGGGCATTTGTCATAGCAGACATGTACAAGATCGAGACCCCTCTAATACTTCTTGATGAACCAACTGCGTCGCTCCCAGAAAAGGAGAGAGAGATTCTTCTCGATAGAATTAAGAGTTTTTCAAATAAGGCAACATTCATATTTGTCTCACACCGTCTTTCAGAATTGATGAATGCCTGTAACAGGATTCTAATTCTCAAAGATGGGCAGCTGGTTGGAGAAGTTGATCCCGAGGTCTCGGAAGAGAGAGAGATCCACCCGCTTATGGTAGGAAGAGAGTTAAGTGCCGACACCTACAGAGTTGAAGATCAAAAGGAATTCAATGGGGATGAGGATCCCGTCTTGAGGGTGAGAAATCTTTCCAAGAAGGGCCTTTATGACTCTGTTTCTCTGGAAGTCCGTCGTGGGGAGATCCTTGGAATAGGTGGACTGATTGGCTCTGGAAAGAAGTTCCTGGGCGAGACCCTTTTTGGGGTGGGAGAGCCAACAGAAGGAGAAATCATTATAGATGGCCATTCCGTGTCTAAAGCCACGATAAGAAATATGACCAAGCTAAGAGTCGGGTATGTTCCTTCCGAAAGGAAGGAAAACGGAATAATCGGCTTGTCAACGGTTGCCAACAATCTTACGATTACAAGATTCAGTGAGTTCAGCAGTCGCCTGGGCTTTATAAACAACAGGCAAGAATCCAAATTGATCAAAGAGGGAATAGAGAAGTTCCGAATTAAGGCAACTAGCGAAGATCTGTGTTTTTCGTTGAGTGGAGGAAACCAACAAAAAATCGTACTGACCAAATGGATTATGAAGAATCTCGATATTTTGATTCTCGACAATCCCACCAGAGGCATAGACATCGGAGCAAAAGAGGAAATATACACCTTCATAAGAGAAGCGGCAAATAAGAACCTTGCCATCATCTTAATAACAGACGACTTGCTCGAACTCATAGGATTGAGCAACAGGATAGTAATTATGAAAGATGGAAACATTTCGCTTATCGTAGATGCCGATAAGAGGCGGAAACCAACCGAGCAAGAACTAGTAAGAGATATGGTATAAGAATAGCTGAGGTGGTGTAGAGAGATGAAGAAGCTGATCAATGATCCCAAAAGCGTGGTAATCGAAATGTGTCAGGGAATGGTGAAGGCTTTCCCGGAGAACCTTGCACTCGACGAGGAATTCATGGTGATTTCGAGAAAGAATCCCAACAAGAACAAGGTTAATCTGATCAGTGGCGGTGGAAGTGGTCATGAGCCGGCTCATGCAGGGTTTGTAGGCAAGGGAATGCTTGATGCGGCCGTATGTGGTGATGTCTTTGCTTCACCGTCCGTAATGCAGGTCTTCAACGCTATAAAACACAACCATTCAGAACAAGGGGTCTTGCTGGTTATAAAGAATTATTCTGGAGACGTGATGAATTTCGAAAGCGCTGCTGCAATGGCTGAAGACTACGATATTAGAGTTGATAGCGTTTGTGTGAATGATGATATATCAATCGAAAAGAAGGAAGACAGACGGGGCGTGGCTGGAACGATCTTCGTTCACAAAATTGCTGGAGCTCTGGCAGAAAGGGGAGCTTCTCTCAAGCAGGTAAAGGAGATCGCCCAAAGAGTTATCGACAATGTTAGAACTATGGGGATTGCACTGACTTCCTGTACCGTCCCAGCAAGAGGAAAACCGACTTTCGACCTTGAAGAGGACAAGATTGAGGTTGGTGTCGGAATTCACGGAGAAGCCGGAATATTTAGAGACAGATTACTCTCGGCGAAAGAAACCGCTGAATTGATTATCGAAAGAATACTTGGCGAATTATCCGTATCAAAGGATGAAGAGGTTGCCGTGTTGGTAAATGGATTTGGTGGAACTCCGCTGCAAGAGCTCTTTATTCTGAACAATGAGGTAGCCACGATTCTTAACAGTAAGGGAATAGCAGTGGCAAAGACTCTCGTTGGAAACTACATGACGTCTATAGATATGGAAGGTGCGTCGATTTCCGTTCTTATTCTCGACGAACAGATGAAGAGACTTCTCTCTGCACCCTGTGAAACCGCTGCCTGGAAGGAAACGGAGGCTTAGAAGATGACCGTAATCTCGAAGGATGAATTCATAGAAATAGTTGGAATCGCTGTCGATTCTATACTAGAAAACGAACAGTACTTCTGTGATCTCGATTCTGTTGCCGGAGACGGTGATTTCGGAGCTTCTTTGGCGAAAGGCTTCTCTGAAGTCAAGTCAAAATGGAAGGATCTCGAAAAGAGCAATGTTGGAACCTTTTTGAGAGACTGCAGCATGATAATAATGGAAAAATGTGGTGGAGCCTCTGGCCCAATTTGGGGCAATGCTTTTTTGAGCGCTTCTAGAGCTTCTAAAGGAAAGGAGACTCTCAAAATAGCCGACATTGCTGAACTCTTCCAGGCAATGGTAGATGGAGTACAGAAGGTCGGTAAAGCTCAATTGGGTGACAAAACTCTTCTAGATGCGCTTATCCCCTTCAAAGAATCTTTGAAGGAAAGTGCAAAGCTGAACGAACCAATAGAAGCGGCCTTTGACAAGGCCGCAACCAAAGCAGAAGAAGGAGCTGAATCTACAAAAACGATTGTTGCGACGAAAGGAAGGGCCAGATATCTGGGTGACAGGAGCATTGGCGCATATGACGCGGGGGCCAGAGCGGTTGCAGTCATTCTCTCAGATATTCAAAAGAACTTCTTCAATAAAACAAAGTGAAACTGCGCCGATGGAAGGTGATTAAATTGTTATCAAGTGCTTTCAGACTTAGTTGTTTCATACTTATCGTCTCCTTGTTTATAGGAAGCTTTTGTGGAGCCTTCTGGGTTGATTCTTACCTGGACAAGATCAATACATCTGGAGTGAAAAGGATTGAGATAAGAAACTATAATACTCAGGACGGGGAGTTATGGATAAAGTTTGCCACTCTGACCGCTGAGTACGATGAATCAGGAAACACCATCCGTGAGAGCAAACTCTCCGGCGATGGTGTTCTGGAGTTTGACTATTCCTATCAGTACGATAGTGAAGGTAATATGCTCACCATGCAAGGTAAGAGGATAGTAAACGACTCAGCATTAGAACATAGCTATGAATACAAGTACGACGAGAACGGGAGACAGATCGAAGGAATTCAGTACGCCTCAGATGGTTCGATAATCTCAAAATACTCTGCAAAGTACGACGAGAGTGGAAACTTCGTCGAAGGGAACGATGTTCAGTATGATTCATCAAACAGTACTAGATATTTAGCCGGCTATAACGAACTCGGTTACATGACTGAGGAAACCAAATATATTGTCTATGAGTACAAAGAAAAGGAAGGACTTCAAACTGAATTCAGAAACGAGTATCGATATGATGACCTCGGCAACTTGCTTCTGGAGATCGGCTATGGCAAGTACGGAGACTTCTCTTATAAGTACGGTTATGAATACGACGAAGAAGGTAATTTGATAAAGGCATACAGCTACAGTGCGAGCGATACGATCGTTTCTGTTTACGAAGCTTCTTACGATGATGAGGGGAATCTAGTAAGATTTATCCTATCCGATGCAAGTGGAAAGATCTTATCCGAGCATGAAGCTCAATACGATAATGGCAATATGGTTCTCGAGGTCGACTGCCTTTCTGAGTCGCGCAATCTTGTATACTCGGCCGAATACAATAGTGAAGGACTAAAGCTAAAAGAAACCACCTATAACAGAAATATCAGTGGAAGTCCGCTCACTTACAGTTATGAATACCTCTACGACGATAGAGGAAACTGTATTCAGGAAAAGTACTTCGTTTACCTTGAAGACGAGGACCTGTGGAAGCCGATAACAAAGACAGTTTACCTGATTACCTATTATGAGTAAGAAGAAACTTTAACAAGAAAACCATTACACTGTTTCCCGAAATCAAAACTGTTCTAATGGGTTGCGCTAGAACCACTGGGAATAAGACAACTAAAATTAAATAAAAAATCGTTCGCGCTCATGGTTGGTGCGACGGAAAAGCTTAAACTGGAGTTCCCCGACAGCAAATGAATGAAACTCTTTCCGAGAGAGGAAAAAGACACATAAATGAATTGAAAATGTAGACAGTGAATAGTCAATTTGTAATTGACTTTGCTCTTTCCTTTGTGCTATCATCATATTATGAAGAGCAAACCTAAAGGCCTTTATTTAGCTAGGATTGTGAGTAAGTACAAGGACAGAGAATACTTCACTTATCTTCTGAGAAGAAGTTATCGCGAAGATGGTAAGGTGAAACAGCAAACCATTGCCAACCTTACTGAATTGCCGGAAGTTACTAGAGAGTTAGTCAAAGAGAGTCTCCAGGGGAGAGTCTTTCTTCCTTCCGAAGAGGCTATAGAGATCACTCGTTCGAGGGCACATGGTAATGTTGCGGTGATAAGGAAGGTAATGGAGGATCTAGGTATTTCAGAATTGCTATCTTCTCGAAGGAGTAGAGAAAGCGATCTAATAGAGGCGATGATAGCTGCAAGGATAATAAACCCTCAGACGAAGCTTTCCACAATACGCTGGTGGGATAATACAACTATTCCCGAAGAGTTCTCCGTGGAAGACGCAGATGAAGATGAGTTATATGTTGCCCTTGACTGGTTACTCCAAAGGCAAGAGGCGATAGAAAGGAAACTTGCGCAGAGACATTTAAGCGAAGGTGGACTTGTTCTTTACGATGTCTCTTCGAGTTACTATGAAGGAAGTCATTGTGAGCTTGCGAGTTATGGTTATAACAGAGACAAGAAGAAGGGGAAGAAACAGATAGTCTATGGACTCATGACGGATTCAAAAGGTATACCAATATCCATACAGGTATATCCGGGATGTACGAATGACACTAAAACGATAGGGGAACAGGTAGATAAGGTAAAGGAAGAGTTCAAAGTAGAAAGGTTCGTAGTGGTTGGAGACAGAGGGATGTTAACGCAGGGACAGATAGACAGATTGAAGGTCCTCGGTGGAGTTGACTGGATTAGTGCCTTCAGAGGGGCTACGATTAAGAGTTTCTTCGATAATGGTTATTTACAGCTGAGCTTATTTGACGAGAGAGACCTTCTCGAGATAGACTCACCCGATTATCCTGGAGAGAGGTTAATAGTCTGCAGGAATCCCCTTCTTGCAGAAGAGAGAAGGAGAACGAGAGAAGACTTACTCGGGGCGACTGAAGAAAACCTGAACAAACTCATGAGGAGGGTCGCTTCAGGAAGGTTGAGAGAAGCTGGGAAGATAGGGCAGGCACTGGGAAGGATAGAAAACAGGTACAAGATGGCCAAGCATTTCATCTTCACGATAGAGGAAGGGAAGTTCGATTACAGGAGAAATGAAGAGAGTATAGCCAATGAAGCTTCCCTTGACGGATTCTATATAATCCGAACCAGTGTGGAGAAAGAGAAGTTGACTGCAGAAGAAGTGGTGTACAGTTACAAGAGTCTATCCAGAGTTGAGAGGGCATTCAGGACGCTAAAGGGAGTGGATCTGAAGATACGACCAATACACCACTGGCTTGAGAAGAGAGTAAGGGCCCACATATTTCTCTGCATGCTCGCGTATTATGTAGAATGGCATTTGAGAGAGTCATGGAAGAGCATGATCTTCACTGACGAATATACCGATAGAGAACATGTACTACAGGCTACAAGATCCGAAAGCGCTCTTGAGAAGACGAGGAAGAAGAAGCTGAGTGACGGAACACCGGTACACAGCTTTCAGACTCTTCTATCTGAAATGAGTACGATTGTCTGTAACGATGCCAGGGTACCTGCTGTACCGGAGATACCTTCATTCACGATAATAACAACTCCCAACGAGGTACAGAGAAAAGCTCTTGAACTTGTAGGACTGAAACAACTCAGCAAACGTAGACAGAAATAACCGCTTCATTTCTCTGAAATCCTTTCAGATAGTGCTTTCTCCTTTATCTAGTTCGGGAACTTCAGT
>NZ_JFHJ01000699.1:0-1593 GCF_003666285.1 Mesotoga sp. HF07.pep.5.2.highcov
GCCTATTATGACTCTTTGATTGAAGAAGCTTCGGAAAGACTCGAGGGTATGATATCGTATCAGTTGAGAATGTACCTCACAAACACTCTGTCTAATTCTCCCAATACATCTGCAGCCGACGAATCACTCTTCAACAGGTTTTTTGTTGCAGGCCAGTCAAGCCTTTCGACAGCTGTTTATTCAAGAGCCTTTCAGCAAATTCTGGGCACTGAGACTGAGGTAGCGAGCATGCCTCTTAAGATGAAGGAAACAAGCGGTATAACATATACATCGGCGGGACTGCTCATGAGAGGTGGTGAGTTACTTGGTCGACGTAAACTTGTATTCAAGGAAGAGGCGGGTCTCAAGGCTTAAGTACTCTCTGATAGTTCTGCTGATAATCATCTTGCTGATTTTCGGGTCGCGTTTCTTTGTGACCCAGGCTTTCGAAATTAGATTGCGACAGGTTTCAAGAATGAAAGGGTACTTATTCGACAATACCGGGACTTATTTGACAGGAAATCTGAAAGAAGATATAGACATGATGTATGAAAAGAAGCAGGAGTACATCGCGATAAGAAATAAACTAAGCAGACAGGTAAATGATCTCCGTAAACATGTTGATTTGAAGTCAGTTGAAATGGATGTCTTCAGGACAATAGAGGCCTATCTTGAGGACGAGAACGCAATGAAAACAATTGCCTCCAGAATACAGTTTGAAAGCGGGGTAGGAAACTCTTTCTACTATCTCATTTTTGAAGGAAAAGAGATGTTTTTCCCGACTCCGCATACGACTCCAACGCTTCTCGCAAGACCAAGCGTCAGGGGTAATTTGGATTTTGCCGAGCTGTACTCACTTCAGCTAGTTGATCTTGAGGTAGGTGACCTCATTGAATGAGAAGAACGGATTCAACTTCGAAGAAATGAAAGCACCCGCAGGAGCTGAGCCTTTTGAGGGTGGCGATTCGTTTTTTGTCCACAGAGACTACGCAAATAAGCTGAATAGAAGGCTCAATTTTCTTGACAAGAAAGGAATAAACTCAAAACTTGCTTTCTGGTCATTGATTACCTTGACTGTTTTGGGTTTTCTCTTCTTGGTTATTCTGTACTCCTACAGCACTTTTGAGAACACTTCTCTGCTCATTGATGAAGTAAATGGTTTAGAAAGCGCCTATCTTGAAGTTCAGCTCCTTACAAGGGTGAGAAACGAGGCACTTGGTTCAATGAGCACTAGAAGCTATTTGAATGATCTTGAAGAGAGAATTCCAATAGGGTCGAAGCCCGGCGACTACAATGGGATAATTGCTTCGGGAAACTCAAGGGATATTCTCGATCTCGTAGAAATGATTGTAAATGAACCCAGAATACTTGTCAAAAAGCTAGAGCTAAGATCTAATCTTGGGTTTCCGATTCTCCCGGAGTCCAACATTCCCTCGAATCTATCTCTTGAACTGAAAATCGATCTAAATGTGACTGGAATCTTTTAGGGGGAGCTGAATTTATGGAGAAGTACGTTATGGTAATAGTGATGGCGATTTTCCTTATCGTAACAGGTGGGGTTATTCTGACATTTCTCCTCGAACCTGTTGAAATTGCAGACGTAGCGGCCAGCAG
>NZ_JFHJ01000490.1:0-2458 GCF_003666285.1 Mesotoga sp. HF07.pep.5.2.highcov
AACAACTTTGCTCTTTTCATTTCCATCCCCTCCCTTTCAGGTATTCCCTGACAAACTCATCTTCCTTATCTTTTGTAAGACCGTCCAGCCTTGCACAGAACAGCTCGTCTAGAACATCTCTTATCTCGGGGCCTTCCCTCATGCCGTATCTGGTCTTAAGTACATTTCCATTGATTGATAATTTCGTGTCATTCAGTTTCTTCAGATAGGCAAGGAATAACAAATCCTCCTGTTCATCCAGATAACTGTTGACGAAGTTAAGTATTTCGGGCTTGTTCGTCTTCAGAGATCTGTAGAATTGAGAAGGAGTCTCTGGCTTCTCATTAACTATTATACCTGCAGTGGCTATCGCATCATTAAGCCTTTCAAGATAGTTTTTCGGCAATCCATAACGTGCTATGCACCATTCAACGGATTTCGAGTCACTCTTTCTTAGGATTATCATTAAGAGTGTGTAGAACATCCTATCTTCTCCAATTAACAAAGCGTTTCTCTCTCTTCGAAGGAAATAGCGCTGGAGTCTGATGTCTGTCTCTCTATCAAATTCTGTTTCGGGGAAGAGCTTCTCCATAACACCAAGGCTGGCAAGTCTTCTCAAGGCCTTGAGTGGAAGCGGCTCTTCAATTGCCTTGCTCAATTCGTCTCTCAGTCTCTGCCCTGTTACCCTATCGAGATATCCTTCAGCTGCACATTGCTTGAGCAGCTCGGCGGTTCTCACTTCTATCTCGAACCCAAAGCGCTGTTCAAATCTTACGGCTCTGAGGATTCTTGTCGGGTCCTCGATGAAGCTTAGAGGGTGGAGTGCTCTTATAATCCCTTTTGAAAGGTCCTTTCTCGATCCAAAGAAATCGATCAGAATTCCAAAATCCTCCTGGTTCAGTTTTATAGCCATGGCATTTATGGAGAAATCTCTCCTGTAAAGATCTTTCTTTATCGTGCTCATTTCGACCTCAGGAAGAATCGCTGGTTTCTTGTAGTATTCAGTTCTCGCCGTTGCAACGTCAATTCTCAGACCATCGTTGAAGAACATGGAACTGGCGAGAAATTCCCTGTGCTCGACAATCTTAATGTTAAAGTACTTTTTGAAGGTCTCTGCAAAGAGATTGGCATTGCCTTCGACCACTATGTCTAGATCGAGATTTTTTTTGTTCAAGAGAAGATCCCTCACAAAACCTCCAACTATGTAAGTCGGCATGTTGAGCTCGCTCCCAACTGCACCGAGAAATCTTAGCATGGTTACTATGCGTTTTTCGACGCGTTCCTCTATCAAATCTTCTACGGGGAATTTGGCATAGTTCTGATCACCTATCTTTTCTCCGGGATCGATTATCCTTCTTCTTCCAAAAGTGCTCTTCAGGAGATCAGTCCGTGTCACTATTCCACTCAGGATACCACCGTCGAGGATTAGAATTGCAGTTGTATCGTTTTCTATCATCTTATCGGTTACCGCCTGAACCGAATCGTCTACCGATGCCGTCACAAAGAAACGGTCCATCACTTCAATTATTCTTCTCGCTGCCAGTCCGTGTCTAATGGCTTTTTCGGTATTCCTGTATTTGGCTATACCTACAAGCTTTTCCTGATCAACTACCGGCAGAGTGTGATGACCCGTTCTCTGCATGATTTTGAAGACATCTTCAACCTTCATCTCTGCAAGAGCGGTTCTCACCGGTGAAGACATAATATCTCTTACTTTAATGAGGCGTTCAATGTTGTTTTCGAAGTTTTTTATGATTTTTTCTTCGGCTTCTGCTGACGTGCAGTTTTCAAAGTAACCAAGTGTGTATGATCCGCCGCTGTTTCTTTGCACACCATCGAGTTCGGCAGTGTCGAGATTCATGTATTTCGATCTTAGGGTGTAATATACTCGATTGTTGGTTTTGAGAAGGACAACTAGATTCTCTACGCCAAGAAAGGACCAGAGTTTTTCTACCACGAGGCTAAACCCTCCCGGCAGAAAGTCTCTTCTTGCAGATGCAATGTTGATTTCTACCCCTCTGATCGATGTCCTTCTCAAACCCAGTATCAGTGATTCTATGAGCCTCTGTTGTGAAGCGCTCAGCTTGTAGCCCGAGTAGATTCCAAGATCGTCCGGCCGTGCGCCTAGATCGATAAGCCATGCGGCAGTACTCAGATCTTGTGCTCTGGTAGAGGCATGAGTGAAATTTCCAGTTTCCCTGTAGATTGCTGTCGCAAATAGGGTTGCCTCATTTCTGGATATTTCCTTCTTCTTTTTCCTCAGCTGATTGCACATGAGAGTGGTGCAAGCTCCAAGATCCTTGAAAATTCCTTTTTGTGCTTCACTCAAGCTTGTCCTGTGATGGTCGTAAAACTTCACGTCGGTATTTCTTTGAATAGATTGTTGAAGAGAAGCGGGAATTCTTTTTAGATCAGATGTATCAACGATTATCAAAGAGGAGAGATTGGAAATCCGTATCTCATTTACGTAATAAAATGA
>NZ_JFHJ01000349.1:0-546 GCF_003666285.1 Mesotoga sp. HF07.pep.5.2.highcov
CCGAAACAAGTTCGGGATGACAGTGTTAGGTGATTACGAATATGTCACATCGTGTCTGAACTTGTTTCAGCATTCCGGCGGGCTTTCCGAAAACGTCACATCGCGTCATCTGAACTTGATTCAGAATCACGATGCTCTTTTCAGCGTCCAGCGTGTCTTAGCAAGCGGGAAGCGGCTCTTCTCGGCGAACGGGGAACCACTCAACGGCTAACCAGTTTCTCTTGAAATCAAGGAGCTGGGAGAGCGAACATCGGAATCGGGTTGGAAAGAGCGGGTTACAAATATCGGGAGGAGTAAGAGAAAGGGTAAGGTACTAAAGCATGCCATTTGAGTGGCCTATCTCACTTTGTCAACAAGCAGGGGTTCTAACTTCTACCGATAACATCGGTGAGATAGATCGAAGGAAAGATCCTTTCTACAAGTTCAATGAATCATCTTTCATGAAGATCCACTTGACTTCTTCTCCCAATCTTTTAATGAAGTAAGACAGTTCTTTGTTTAGTTCATTCCACTCGTGCAGAGTGTAGATCAGAAGATCGACCGGAA
>NZ_JFHJ01000124.1:0-1818 GCF_003666285.1 Mesotoga sp. HF07.pep.5.2.highcov
GAAAAGCAATACTTGCTGAAGATGGAAAATATCAGTAAAGAGTTCTTTGGTAATCAGGTTTTGAAAGACGTAACTCTTAGTGTTGGAAAAGGCGAGATCGTTGGATTAGTTGGAGAAAACGGCGCCGGAAAGTCAACGCTCATGAACATTCTCTTCGGCCTGCCTGTGATTCAGGAAACTGGGGGTTTTCAAGGAAGGATACTTCTAGATGACGTCGAAGTCAATTTTACCAGTCCCTTTGAAGCGATAGAAGCAGGGATTGGCATGGTACATCAGGAGTTCATACTTATACCCGGCTTCACGGCAACGGAGAATATCCTGCTGAATAGAGAGTCCACAAACTACAACATTTTCGTAGAGGTCTTCGGCGAGAGACTACGTACTCTAAACAGAGAAGAAATGCACAAAAGAGCCGTTGCTGCAATAGAAAAGCTTGAGGTACAGCTGGACCCTGATATGCTCGTTAGCGAAATGCCTGTCGGTCACCGGCAGTTCACCGAGATCGCGAGAGAGATGGATAGAAAGTCTACGAAGCTCCTCGTTCTCGATGAGCCGACGGCCGTCCTAACGGAATCCGAAGCGGAAACCATGCTAACGGCGGCAAGAAGACTTGCAAATAAGGGACTTTCTATAATCTTCATTAGTCACAGGTTGAGCGAAGTGTTGAAAATAGCAGATCGTCTAGTAGTACTGAGGGACGGTCAGGTTGTTCGAGAGCTGGAATCCTCAAAGACGACTCCAAGAGAGGTCGCCTCTTTGATGGTAGGAAGAGAAATAAAGGACAGCTCATCGGTTAGAGAAAACAAAAGTGAAGAGCCTGAAATTGTTCTGGACATAAAGGATCTCTGGGTAGACATGCCCGGAGAACAGGTAAATGGAGTCAATCTCCAGGTTCACAAAGGAGAGATTCTCGGCATAGGAGGTCTCGCCGGCCAAGGAAAGCTTGGAATAGCCAACGGAGTAATGGGACTCTTTCCCGCGGAAGGTGAAGTCTATTACAAAGGCGAGAGATTACCGCTAAACAATCCCGTCGGCGTCCTGAGTAGAGGCATCGCATTCGTTTCGGAAGACAGAAGGGGCGTTGGTCTCCTCCTTGATGAACCGATAGATTTGAATATTGTTTTCACCGCGATCCAGATTCAAGGAAGGTTCATCAAGAATCTTCTAGGTGGCTTGATCAAGTGGCGAGATGACAAAGAAATCTCAAGGGTGGCCAGAGAATACGTTGAATCTCTCCAGATCAAATGCGTGAGTGAAAAACAGCAGGCGAAGGAGCTTTCAGGAGGAAATCAACAGAAGGTATGTCTTGCCAAGGCCTTCGTTCTCGAACCCGATCTCTTGTTTGTCTCTGAACCAACGAGGGGAATTGACGTAGGCGCGAAGAGCGTGGTTCTCGAAACCCTAAGAACACAAAATCGAGAACACGGCACAACAATCATTATGACCTCCTCCGAGCTAGAGGAGCTTCGCTCGATCTGCGACAGAATAGCAATAGTAAGTGAAGGAAGGATACTTGGAATTCTACCGCCGACCGCCGATCCGGCTGACTTCGGTTTGCTTATGCTGGGCGAGCAGGAAGAGGTGAAGGAAAGTGTTTGAAGGCATTGCGAACCTTATAGAGAAGGCCGGTTGGCCGAGAATCATAATTGCTCTCTTCCTTTTATCTCTTTTCGTAATAGCGCCATTTGTCAACATAAGTATAGGGACGTCGATTAGCGACACATTAGTAAGGTTTGCCATGAACTCCGTTCTGGTTCTTTCGCTCGTACCGATGGTTCAATCCGGTTGCGGATTGAATTTCGGAATGCAGCTCGGTGT
>NZ_JFHJ01000676.1:0-1949 GCF_003666285.1 Mesotoga sp. HF07.pep.5.2.highcov
GTTCATCCCAGATGAGACTACAATTATGAAGACACCGATTACAGCAAAGAAGATTCCTTCGATCATCTGGAAATTGAGACTACCACTCGTTTTTTCTTTCATAATGACCTCCAAAGACGGTAGACACGAAGTCTACCGTCGATAGATCAGAATCTCTCTATTCCAAAGTCTGCAGGACTATTGGGAGCCACTCCGGCGTCATAGAGAAGCCATGCAACGATCGAGGTCCAGCGGTTCCAGTATTCGATAACAGCGTCGCCCTGAACGTCGTGCATTCTGTTATAGAAGCTTGACTCGGTGAATTCGATCCATCCCGGATCCTGAACTGCCTTCTGAGCGGCTTCGAGAATAACCTGTTTGATCTCGGGCGGAGTTCCTTCCTTTACAAGAATACAGTTCGGGAATGTCAAAGGCAGATAACGCGCCATTTCGGGAATCGCGTCCGCAATTGGAGGAACATCTGGAATCGCAGGAGATCTCTCTCCCTTTGTGTATACGGCAAGGGCTCTCAGATCACCGGTTTTCAAGTAATCGAGAACCGTGCCAATGTTGCCGAATGTGAAATCAACCTGACCGCTTATTGTTGCGAGCATGGCAGGGCTGCCGCCGCCGAACGGGGTCATGGAAACATCAAGACCAACCTCTTTCAGCAGAAGTCCCTGGATGTGTCCGCTGGCTCCAGGGCCAGAGTATGACATCTTTATCTTTCCGGGGTTCTCCTTAATTGCTGCAACGAGTTCATCCATAGTCTGGTACGGCGAGTTGCCCGGAACGACGACCACTTTCGTATCTTCCACAAGCATTATGATTCCTTCGAAGTTATCGAAGCCAAGTTTGCCCGTTCCCATAACTCTGAAGACTCCTGGAGTTTCTGCTGAGAGAAGTAGCGTGTACCCATCTGCCGGCTTCGAGTAAGCAAAATCCGTTCCAATTGCTCCGGAAGCGCCTGGTTGGTTCAGAACGACAACGGGAACTCCCAGGTACTTCTCGAGATAAGGTGCAAATGCCCTTCCCACTCTGTCGGTGATCCCGCCGGCCGCCCATGGAATAACGAGAGTTACTGACCTGTTAGGGTACGATGCAAGAACTGATGCAGCAATAACAAGAACTAGCGAAAACAGAAGAACTTTCTTCACAACAATCCACCTCCTCGAAATCGGAAAACGTTTGCCATTTCAATCAGATAGATTATACTTCATAAGATGGGGAAATTCCAAAAAGCTGAGACAGATATTTGTTTTCACCAAACTCTTAATGTATACTATTTACGAAAAGTAAAGAAGAAAGCTACTGTTCTTTTTACGAGAGTTTTTCACTTAGGCTTCTTTGAGTTTTCAAAGAGATAATTCAAATTATATGGGGAAAACGGTGCAATTTCACGATGTTGGGAAAAGCTTTTCCAGATATTGGAGGCAATATATGAGTGAAAGAGGAGCCATGATTTCAAACAATAAGGGTAAGATTCCAATATACTGCCTGCTTGTATCGGCATATTTCTTTTCGTATTTTTTCAGGGTATCCGCTTCTGTAAGCCTTCCTGCGATTTCGACGGAATGGGGAATGAGCGCTTCCCTTGTCGGATTCATTTCCAGTCTGTATTTCTACGCGTACGCATTCATGCAACCGATAAGCGGCGCACTCAACGACAGATTTGGACCGCTTAGGATAGTTTCGCTAGGGATGCTTACAACCGGAATCGGGGCGCTACTTTTCGGTTTCGCTTCGAATCCGACGATGCTAGGTGTAGGTCGTCTTTTAACGGGCTTTGGACTTGCGCCAATGCTTTCCGGAGTGCTTGTTTACCAGTCGCACTCCTTTCACAGAGACAAATACTCATTCTTTTCGGGAATCACTTACACTCTTGGGAACTTTGGCGCGGTGATTTCAGTCGCTCCTCTTGCCTTTGCTCTCGACGAGTTTGGCAGAAGAAATGTCTTCGTCTTTCTCGC
>NZ_JFHJ01000449.1:0-887 GCF_003666285.1 Mesotoga sp. HF07.pep.5.2.highcov
AAGCCCGAGAGTTTCTGGCAATCGCGATAAACATACTGGAGATTGACATGAAGCTCAAGGTCAACAGAAACAAGACGAGAATCACAACACTTGAAGATGGATTTCACTTTCTTGGCTTCGAAATAAAAGGCGAGAGAGTGGGGATAGAGAAATCCAGATTGAAGAGATTCAAGGAAAAGGTCAGGGGACTTACAAGAAGGAATCAGAGCAGACCGGTAAAGGAGATAGTGAAGCAGCTCAATCCACTGTTGAGGGGATTTGCCAGCTATTTCAGGATAGTGGATTTCCAATCCATCTTGAGGGGACTTCTGAGCTGGATAAGGAGAAGGCTAAGAGCCATCATACTACACCAGTGGAAGACAACTAAGAAACTGAACAGAGTTCTCAGAAGGACCGGATGGAAAGAGAAAGTCAATATGAGAATGAACAAATGGCGATCTTCTCACTCAAAAGCAGCCAATTACGCCATCCCCAACAGGTTCTTTGAAGAGATGAACCTAGTCGATATGACAAAATACCATCATCCCCTGTCGAAATTTCCGATACTTGATCCATGAGCCGTGTACGCGACCCGTACGCACGGTTCTGTGAGAGGACGAGGGGCTCCGCCCCTCTCCTACTCGATGGCTTGTGAGAAACGTGATCGGTGGTAGCAGGTGGCGGGTTCGTAAGAGCAAGAGAAACTGGTTGGGCGTTGATCGGTTTTCCGTTATCCGGGGAAAAGCTGAAGGTGACTAAAAGAAAGGATCGAGATTCTGAAACAAGTTCAGAATGACTGTATGTGACGTATTCGGAGAACCCTCCGGGATGCTGAAACAAGTTCAGCATGACGAAATCTCGGACGAATAACCAAGAACTTGGACGCGTAGCGTCGGAACGAAGAACCG
>NZ_JFHJ01000284.1:0-1236 GCF_003666285.1 Mesotoga sp. HF07.pep.5.2.highcov
ACCGAGACGCATTCGGCGTTGCTGACTTCGGTTACTCCTTCGGAGAATAGACCAGCGACTGAGAGAGACATTGCAACCCTATGGTCGTCGTGGCTCTGGACCTTTGCACCCATCAGTTTCTTTCCACCGTGAATGATCATCTCATGGTCTGTGTCCTCGATCGACGCGCCCATTTTTGAGAGTTCTCTCCTCATGACCTCGACTCTGTCGGTTTCTTTTACCCTTATACTTTCAATTCCGGTCAATACTGTGTCTCCCTCAGCGTAGCAGGCGGCAACTGAGAGTATGGGCAGAGCATCGGGAATGTCTGAACAGTCTATGGTGATTCCCCTGAGTTTATTTCCTCCAACTGCCTTCAAAGAGTTGCTGGATCTGTTTAGAGTTACATTTCCGCCCATTTCTTTTAGAATGTCGATGATTACGGCGTCGCCCTGGCTGCCCGAGAGATCCAGGTCCTCTATTACTAACTCCGAGTCAGTTACGAGCGCAGCCACCAGTGGAAAAGCGACTGATTCCCAATCGCTGGGAATAGCAGTGTCGACCGGTTTGTAATTCTGAGGGCCTTCCACTTCGAAGAAACTGTAATTCTTCTCATCGTACTTAACTTCTATCCCGTGTTCGCTCATCCAATCCACGGTCATCTGGAGGTAAGGCCTTTCTATGGCCTTCTGAACTTCGATCCTGGTTTTTCCCTCGAGCCTCGCCGATGCCAGGAGCATTCCGGAAATGTACTGTGACATCTTTCCATCGAAAACAATAGTCCCTGCCCTCATTGGTCCTTTTACAATGACGGGAGCCGCATCGCTGTCACTTCTCGTCGTGACGGCGAAGGCCCCCAGTTCTCTCATTGCCTCCAGCAGTTTCACAACGGGTCTTCTACGAATCTGATAATCTCCTGTGAGAACAACGTAGTCGCTTAAAGTTCCTGAGATCGCCGTGGCAAAATAGAAGGTAGTTCCGGAATTCCCGCAGTCAATGACATCGTCGGGAATCTTTAGGCCCTCGGGGCTGCTCTTTATCGTCCATACTCCCTTTTCAATTTTCACATCGGATCCGAATGCCCTGGCAGCTCTCGTCGCCGAAAGACAGTCCTGACTCGGAAGAGGGTTTTTTATGGTTGAGAGTCCCTTTGCCATGGCGGCGATCAGGACCGCCCTTATTGTATGGCTCTTTGAACCGGGCACAGAGAGCTTACCCGAAAGATTATGCTTTGAAGCAAAGGCTATCATTTTCAAT
>NZ_JFHJ01000192.1:0-1623 GCF_003666285.1 Mesotoga sp. HF07.pep.5.2.highcov
CCGACAGACTTCACGACTTTCATGAGCATAGCGCTAGAGTGAGCCCTCCCCAACAGATACTAACTCCATAAAACACATCTTCAAGAAGGTGGAAGTGCTATTATTCTATTGTCTTTATCTATAGAGCTCATACTTATAGAGACGATATGAACAGGATGCCTAGAATTCGTTCCATAGAATGCGACTACAGATTTCAACTATCCCCAAGACAACCCTTCATGGCATCGACAATTAGTCTTATAGAGTGAATTCAAAGGAGGAGAAAATGAATAGGAAGATACTGATAGCATTTGTAGGTCTTCTGGAGATTCTATTTCTTGTGAGCAGCTGCATCCCTTTTCCCAAAGTAAAGAATTACCGCGCATGGGTAGTGGGGCAGACAGACTCAAACGGAATCGCAATGCTTTACTTCTCGGACGATTCCGGTGAAACGTGGACACGCCAGGCAATCGACACCCTGCCCGAAGGTAAGAGTTTGGAGGACGTTCTTTCCGTAGATGAGAATACAGTCTGGGCTTGCGGTTCAGACGGGTTATTACTGAAAACGACTAACGGCGGTTCCGACTGGGAGATAGTTGAAGTATCGGAAGTTGCTACTGATTCATTTTTCTCTTTCCTTTCGATTTTTGAAGATAGAATTTGGGTAAGCGGTGACGAAGGACTTGTAATCTTCTCTGATGACGACGGTGGAAGCTGGACAGTATGTGACCTTCCAGAAATGGCTTCAGAGTATATTATTCAAGGAATCCATGCAATAAACGAGGACGTGATTTATGCTGTTGGAAACAAATCAACACCCAGAGCCGGCATAGTTCTGAAGAGCGAAGATGGTGGCCAGACCTGGGAAGAGATTGAGCTGCCAAACAATTACAATGACAATGGATGGATAGGTGTAAAGGCCACGGATGAAAATCACATAGTCTTCCACGGTGGCCAGGGTCACTATGCAGTAACTGCGAATGGAGGAAAACAATGGGTCACAGGAGGTCCTCTTTTCGCAAAAGACCTGAATTCTCTGGTAATGCTGGACAGTTCAACTTACTGGGCAGCCTGCGATTTCGATACGATAATCCTTACTGAAAACAGTGGAATAAGTTGGGAGGAGCAGCCTCCGGCAGGAACGAGCAATTCCTTTCTGTTAGGAATAGATGCTCTCGACAGGAATAACGCGTTGGTTGTCGGCTCATCGGCCGGATACCCGCAGTTCGGAAAGATACTGCGCACAAAAGACGGAGGAAAGAACTGGGAAGTAGTTCTTAGTGCAGAGGAATGTCCAGTTACTTTGACTCATGTTTCGATAGCTGAAAAGAGAATGTGAAAACCAAGATTAGTTCCAAGATGCAAGTTGTGAGTTGTATGACCGTGGTTGGGGTTAGCGGGTTGGTGATAGGAAAGAGCTAAGGATCAATTGCAAGTTACAAGTTTTGAGTTGCGAGTAAAAAGGTTCAACAAAACGGGTCTCGGGTCTCGGAAGATCAAAGCAAACCGGTTGGCCGTTGAATGGTTCTCCGTTCGCCGAATAAGAAATTAGTTCTTCGTTCCGACGCTCCGCGTCCAAGTTCTTCGTTCTTGGTTAGAGCAATAAAGCAATACTATCCAGATTCCGACCAGGAGCTTTGTCGG
>NZ_JFHJ01000182.1:0-1399 GCF_003666285.1 Mesotoga sp. HF07.pep.5.2.highcov
TCGGTGTCCTGGAATTCATCTACGAATATGAATTTGAAGCGATCTCTATATTTCTCCTGGACTTCGGGCATCTTGAGAAGCAGATCCCTCGTTTCTGTGAGCAACTGATCGAAATCAAGGAACCCCGATCTTACAGTCCTGTCTCTGTAATCGGAAAGGATTTCACTATAGGCTGCCGCAAAAGACTTCGAACCCTCGATGATTTCATCGTCACTTATGATTGAGTCACCTAAGAGACTTCCGACAGGAGATGGATTCAGTGCCAAAGAATGTCGTTTATTTGATATGGCTTCTTTCACAATTCTAAAAGCCTTGTCTAAGCCCGTAAGCTGAATCAAAGGTTCCAGGCTTTCGAGGTTATCTTCGAAATATGTTCGTACAACCTTTTCTTCAAGCGTAGCTCTCCTCATTCCGCTTAGAATCTGGAAGCCCGGATCTATTCCAGCAAAAAGGGCAGACTCCCTCAATATCCTTTCGCAGAAGGAATGGATGGTGGAAATCCACGCGTACGACATTTTGTTTCTTAAGGGTTTCCAGCTTCCGGGATACCCGGAGGCTATTCTATGATCGATTTCCGTTATTACTCGATCCTTCATTTCCCGTGCCGCCTTATTAGTAAAAGTAATTGCTACAACATTATGAACATCAAGCCGTTCTCCGATTCTGAATGACCTGTCGAAGACCCCGACGTACTCCTTAACCAGTGAAAACGTCTTTCCAGTGCCGGCAGAAGCGGTGACAAAAATGTCTTTATTCATATTCTTTTCTGCCTTCTCTCCAGGTTATGGACCTCTTTATCTCGGAGAATCTGCAGCTGTAGCACTTACTTGCAGACACTGTGAATGAGGGAGTGAACTCGCCAGAATAGATTCCCTCGTGTACTTCCTTTAACCATTTGAGAAGATCAGACTCCTTCACAATCCTGTTGTCCTTTTTCTTACCCGCGAATTCCCAGACCTTGCCTCCTTCTGAAGAAATGGTTCTGAAGGCAGCTTTGTTCACGGTTTTTCCGGTCAAAGTCTTGAATACTCCTCCCGCAACATCAAGGCTTTCATCTTCGAGAAGTTTTTCTGCAACAAGCGAATAGAGGAGCAGCTGTCTTTCATCGCCGCTATCACCGCGCTTGTAGTCTATTAGATAGACAGAGGAACTGGATCTGTCGATATCGACTCTGTCGATCTTTCCCCTCAAGTAAAGGTTTTCGAGTAGCTTCACTGGCTCAGTTTCACCTATTCCGAAGGCCTTCTCGAAGGCGTATGGAATGAAATTGTCTCCCATGAAATTCGGTCTCTTTCCTTCCCTGACTGTTATGTACTCGTGAAGTACTTCGCTCAGGCGTTCAAATTCGAATCTGAACACGATATTGCTATCATGCATCAGGTGCCTCTTGATGTTCTCG
>NZ_JFHJ01000397.1:0-1955 GCF_003666285.1 Mesotoga sp. HF07.pep.5.2.highcov
ACAGCCGAAGGTTACGGTCAGGACAGAATGATTTATTTGAGAAACGAAAACTGGTGGGCTATCGAGCAGCTCGGAATAAAGCCTACGCCCAAGAGAATAGTCTACCTCACCGTTTCGGGAAACAACGTAGCTCTCGGTATGATCTTCAAAGGGGAACTGGATATCAGTAACTTCTTCCTTCCCGGAATCCCCGCCGTCAAATCCGCTTACGGAATCCATACATATTTCGATGGCGCGCCTTACATGCTTTCCGACAATACGGCAGTTCTCTTTCTAAACAACAGCAGAAAGCCGATGGACGATGTTAACTTCAGGAAGGCCGTTGCCTGGGCAATAAACGCCGACGACATAGTCACAAGGGTTTTCGAAAACCAGGTAATCAAGTCTAACCCGCTTGGCTTCCTTCCTATCGACGCCTGGATGAAGTATTACGATGAAAAGGTTGTCGAGCAGTATGGATTCAAGTACGATCCATCGGTTTCCAAAAAGGTCCTTGCCGATGCGGGCTACAAGGACATTAACGGAGACGGATTTGTCGAGGCGCCGGACGGTTCCAAGATAGAGCTCTCTATAATAGTTCCATTCGGCTGGACCGACTGGATGGAGTCGATAAAGATAATTGCCAACAACCTGAACGCCGTGGGCATTAACGCAAAGGCCGAGTTCCCCGACTATTCGAGGTATCAGGACGAGCTTTACGGCGGCAACTTCGATATGGCGATAAACAACTTCAACAGCAATCTGTCTAACACAGTATGGAGTTACTACTACTGGCTATTCTGGGATATCAGAGAACAGCAGACTCAGGGCAACTACGGAAAATACGACAATCCCAAGGCCTTTGAGTTGATGGAAGCCTTCGACAGAACGCCTGTCGATGACTACGAGACTGGGCAGAAGATCATGTCGGAACTGGAAGAGCTTTTCTTGAAAGAGATTCCCTACGTTCCCCTCTGGTTCAACGGAATGTGGTTCCAGGCAAGTACCAATGTTTGGACCAACTGGCCGAGCGAACACGGCCCTCACTACTATCCATGTACGTGGAACGGAAAATGGCAGCTCGGTGGTATATTCATGCTGACAGCCCTGGAGGCTAAGTAACAGAGTATAATCTTCGCCCCCATGGACTTCCGGCCCGTGGGGGCTTTTGGCAGACTGAGATTAAACGGTTTGGCTCATGCGAGATTCAACCTGTCATGTTCGGGCTCCGAGTGTTGTTTTTCGCTGAGCGACGAACAAGAGTGTTCTGGCAAGACGTCCGAATACCGAAAGACAATAGCGATAATGGTACAGACTGGAGAGATCGAGATGCCGGACTGCCTATGAGTATAAGGTTGCACCCGGGTCTTCATACGCGCAGTCTCTAAACATTATTAAAAAACCAACTTTCAGCAATTTATGAAGAAAGAAAAACCTGTCTAATCACCTCTCTCTGTCAAGCGAGAGCCTAAAGACTCTTGAATCTGAATGGGTGATCGGAAGGAATTGAGTATCGCACTTTCAACTGAAAATAACTTTTGGTTGGGCAAGAAGATGAAGCTCTCCATCACGTGGGTAGGGTAAAGGAAGGAGACTCAGACTGTGGGAGCCTATTTCAGAAGAAAGATAATAATCTACCTGCTGACATTTGTATTTGCGGTTACGATAGACTGGATGATACCGCGATTCATGCCCGGCAATCCAATTACGAATCTACTGTCTAGGTTTTCCACCAGATCGGATACAACCGAGGTAATCGCCGGCTACCTTAACGAGATCTACGGGCTGGACAAGTCACCTCTTCATCAGTATTTCGCTTTTTGGGCGGGCCTTTTCAGAGGCGATCTCGGAGTCAGCTTATATGTTACAGGCGCTCCCGTTACGAGGGTAATAGCCAGGGCCCTGCCCTTTGATCTTGCCCTTTTGATTCCCGCAATAATGTTGAGTTATATAGCCGGGAACAAGTTCGGCGCCTT
>NZ_JFHJ01000181.1:0-1094 GCF_003666285.1 Mesotoga sp. HF07.pep.5.2.highcov
ATATCAACGAGCCCCAGAAATCTTGTCGAAATCGTTGGAAACGGTTTTTATCCAGTTGATACGGAGCTTGATTTGACCGCACCTTCTGAAGTTGGAGATTATCACTTCGCTTATTGGAATATTGATGGAAGTAGAGAATACAGTCAGGAGCTCTCTTTGAAACTCGATGGACCAACGAAGATTGAAGCTGTCTATGAGAACAGACCTCTAAGAACTCTCGAGATTGATTCACAACCCTCCGGACTGAATATGAGTGTGGATGGCCAGGAAATTCTCACCCCCTACACTATCAAGTCAGAAGACGGGGAATCACACACAGTTGTCTTTCTTCCTCAGGAAAGGGATCTTAGTAACCTCGTTAACGGTACAGACACTAGATACTTCTTCAAATCTTGGAGCGATGGTGGTACAAGTAATCCCCGTACGGTATTGCTGAATAGCGATCTGTCTTTGAATGCAATTACTGGAATTGAATATCTCACTGTGACTTGGACGGTTCCAGAAGGAATAAGTGAGTTTTCTAGTGCAGCCTGGAAGATGGCTGGTTCTTCAGTCTCTTATGTTGCTCCCAAAGTCCCGGGCTACATCTTTTCACACTGGGAAATCGATGGCGAAGCTGTACTGACGGAGGAGCTTTCTGTGATTGTTGATTCACCAAAGAGTGTTGTTGCTAACTACAGCCTTGTAGGACATGAGCTTTCTTTAGATACCGACCCGTCGGGACTGGAAATTCTGATAAACGATAAGACTTTTACTTCGCCCGCTTCTCTGTCTGGCAGTTATGGTGACTTTTTTACTGTCGAAATACCTGAACCTCAAACAAGAGATGAATCGGTGTACGTAACAGGAATAGACACAAGATACACCTTCAAGTTATGGAACGATTCAAATACTTCAAATCCAAGAACGGTGCTACTCGATTCGGATAAGAGCTACACAGTCCAGACAGAGACACGGTACCTTGTCGAGACCTCAACGCTTCCAGAGGGAGTTGCCAGTATAGATGGGGCGGGATGGAAAGCAAAGGGCTCTCTTTTTTCTTATGTATCACCTGATTCAATCGGATACGACTTTTCGCACTGGGAAGTAAACGG
>NZ_JFHJ01000374.1:0-4116 GCF_003666285.1 Mesotoga sp. HF07.pep.5.2.highcov
CCTATAACGCAGTTGGCAATGGTAAGCCCCGCAATGGCAAGAACATCCTGGGATATTCCGAAAGACACCACCCCCGAGGGATTACTGCCAAATGCTCTCAGTGTCATTCCCGGGTCAGATTTCAATGCAACCGACAGAACTACAACCACAGCAGAAATTAAGACAACTATTAGTAACAAGTCAGAACCATCGAGCTGGTTATTAAAGATATTCTTGGCAACTACCGTTGTTCTTGATTGGCGCTTCTCAGTGTTGATCTCAAGCTCTTCGAAAAGGTTATCTAGGCCAGTACCGCCGCTCATCTCCTCGAAGCTTTGAGTTGTCCCCTCTGGAACGACTCTTGGAACTGGGAGATTGGGTCCGCCCATTACCCTGAGATTGACTGAGTAAAGCATTGTCATGACCAAAATTCCGGCAAGAAGAACGTTGATCTTGAGCTTTCTATGAATAGTCCCCGTAATGCTTCCGGCAATGGCTCCCGTTAAGGCGGCTAGCATTATCGCAATCCAGGCGGGAAGACCGGAGACAAGTGCTTTTACGGCAACGGCTGCTCCGAGGGCAAAGGAACCGTCCGTCGTAAGATCGGGAAGATCAACAATTCTGAATGATATGTAGACTCCCAGGGCCATCAGGCCGATTATCAATCCCTGTTCCAGAATCGCCATGAACTTACCTTTCCGTCTCTACACCATCGGTTACTATCAGATTAGCCAGATCTAGGACCGATTGTGGAATCTCTACGCCGATTTCTTCTGCGATGTCTGTGTTGACGAAAAGAATCAAGGAATCCTGTCCCAGTATCTTAGTTTCGAGTTCCGAAGGAGGAGTACCCTTAAGAATTTCAACAACCAGTTCTCCGGTGGCTCTACCGACCTGATAGTAATTAAATCCAAAACCGATCAGACCGCCAGATCTTGCAATATCTATATCTCCCGCGACAATTGCGACCTTTTCTCTCAAGGCAACCGTAGAAATCGATTCTATGCTTGAGGCAGCAGTGTTATCTGTACCGATGTAGATTGCGTCTACATCTTTTATCTGGGCATTTAGAGAGGCGACCATTTCGGCGGTCGTAGAACCTGTGATATCTATTAGTTCTAGTCCAAGAGCGTCACAGGCTTCTTTGGCAAACTCCCTTATTGTCACGGAGTTGGCCTCTCCGGAATTGTAAATCACTCCCACCCTTTCGACATCCGGAAGAGTAAGTTTCAGCAGCTGAAGCTGGGTTTTTACAGGTGTCATGTCGCTTATCCCAACCACGTTTCCGGGGTTCTTTCCAAATGCCGGTACAAGGCTTGCGCTGACCGGATCGGTTACTGCGCTGAAAACCACGGGAATTGTCTTTGAAGCATTTACAAGCGCCTGAGCCGACGGGGTTGCTATTCCGACCATTACAGCTGCTTTTAATGATACGAACTGCTTTGCAATGGCTACCGCAGTGGAAACCGATCCCTGAGCATTCTGGAAGTCAATAACAATGTTGTCCCCATCCTTGAAGCCACTCTCTTCAAGAACATCGATAATTCCTTCCCTCACTGCATCAAGAGCCGGGTGCTCTACTATCGCTGTAATCCCAACTGTTTGAACAGACAAACCAAGAATCCCTACCAGTAGTAATAGACACACAAGAACCTGCTTCATTCTACATCCCTCCTGATATAAAAAAAGAGAGAGGACGCTTCTCAACGTCCTCTCTCTTTTCACTCTCTAGTGTATTTTAACTCAAGCACACACTGGAGGAGTCCGAAGAAAGGACGTTCCTCCTAAACCAATAAGCGTATGCAAAGCTTATGAATGTTGCTCGAGTCATCACATTTACCTCCGAATTTCTTTGATAAGAAATTTATACCACAAATAAATGTTACGGATCAACGGTAAAGACGAACGTTTTGTTTCCTTTATGTTCTCTCTTCCCTCGAATAAGGCACACCCGATGAAGCGGGAGCCCCGACCTTGCGCTTCAAAGTGTCTGTTGAAGTGAAGAAGAGCACGACAATCGTCAGCAAATAAGGAAGCATCTTCAGAAAGTCGGGTGAAATATGAGCGCCGACGGCCTGCAATCGTAGTCCTAGGGCGGTTATCCCCCCAAAGAGATACGCACCGATCAAAGCTTTAACGGGATCCCAGGTGGCGAACAGAACCAAGGCTATCGCTATCCACCCTCTGCCCGCAGTCATGTTTTCTATCCACATGGAGTTGTAGGCAAGCGAGAGATAGGCGCCTCCAATGGCCGTTATCGATCCGCCGAGAACCGTGTAAAAATACCTCACCGCGAAGACATTTATTCCTTTAGCATCGGCAGCCTCGGGGGATTCTCCCACCGCTCTGAGAGTAAGACCTGGCTTTGTTTTATAAATGAAGAACCACATAATCGGGACAAGCACAAAACTAATATAAACGAGTACGTCATGATTGAAAAGAACCTGACCGATGTAAGGAATGTCCGAGAGGAACGGAATCTTAATTGGCTCGAAACGCCTTGCAATTACACCGATATAGTCTTTCCCCCAGAGGCCGCTTATGCCGGTACCGAGCATAGTAATGGCCAGACCGCTGACAATCTGGTTGACTCTCAGTGTAACTGTGAAGAAGGCATGAACAAGACCAAGGATTGCACCTGCAAGCATTGCCAAAAGTAAAGCCGCGAGAAGGTTCGATGTTTGATATGAAGCGACAAAGCCACCAATGGCACCAACAAGCATAAGACCTTCCAGTCCAAGATTCATAACTCCAGACCGCTCGGTGAATATTGTGCCTAGAACGGCAAAGAGCAGTGGTGTTCCAGCCCTAATGGTGGCGTTGAGAGTCGATAGAATAAACGATTCGATATTATTCAATGTGAGCCGCCTCCTCTTTGACGATTCTCAGCCTGTATCTGGAGATTGTTTCTCCTCCGAGAAGAGAGAAGAGAACCAGCCCTTGAAAGACCGAGATCAGAGCCATGGGAAGCTTATAAAACATCTGAAGCTGATCGTTGCCCACCAGCAACCCGCCGAAGAGAAAGGAAACGAGTAGAATCGCAATCGGATTGAGTTTGGCCAGCCATGCCACTATGATCGCCGTGTAGCCGTATCCGGGAGAAAAGCCATGCTGAAGTCTATGCTGAACGCCCATCATCTGTACAGCCCCTCCAAGTCCGGCGATCGCTCCACTTACTACGAGAGCAATAATCGTGTACCTGACAATGCTTATTCCAGAATATCTTGCGGCCTGTGCGTTATCCCCGACGATTTTGGAATTCATTCCCCAACTCGTCTTCCTATAGACGTAAAACAGAACAACTGCAATAGCAACAGCGATGAAGAAGCCAACGTGAAACTCACCTTTGAAGAGAGTTGGAAGCCTAGCTTGATCCGGGAACGGAGCCGTTCCGGGGAATCCATAACCTTTCGGGTCTTTCCAGGGACCATAAACAAGATAATCCACCCAGAAGATCGCAACGTAGTTGAGCATCAGAGTGACCACGATCTCGTCAGTCTTTGCGAAGGCTTTCATCAGGGCGGGAATCAAGGCCCACAGGCCACCGGCGACTGCCCCCGTGATTGATAGAAGCAGTATCATTGCCAGAGGAGAGGAGACATCTTTGAAAAGAAAGAGAGCTCCCCACGTCGCGGCCAGGGCACCCATATAGAGCTGACCCTCTCCGCCAATGTTCCAGATCTTCATCCTGTATGCAAATGACAGTCCCAACCCCACGAAGGCTAGCGGTACCATTCTCATTAGCGTGCTGAAGATCCCATACTTATTTGCAAAAGGCCATGTAAGCATTTCCTTGTATGCATCAAACGTCTCACGAAAGGCAAGTGAAAAAGACCCTAGTCTTCCGTAGAAAAACACCATCAAGATTATCCCCATTAAGACCAGTGCGGCTACCACAGAAAGAATTGGCACGAGAATCGACGAATACTTCGGAATAACCAGCCTCTTCTCTATCTTCACTCTCATGATATCTCGCCCCGCTTTGAGCCGGCCATCATAAACCCTATTTCCTCTGTGAAAGACGGTCGGGAGGTGTATATCCCATAATTTCGCCCTCGTAAATCACCGCTACTCTGTCTGAAAGTCTGAAGATTTCATATAGCTCTCCTGCAAGAAGAAGAATAGCAGCTCCCCTTT
>NZ_JFHJ01000135.1:0-6650 GCF_003666285.1 Mesotoga sp. HF07.pep.5.2.highcov
GCTAAGGCAGCGATGAGGCTTTCGGAAGTCGCAACCTGGATAGATATAAACGCAGGGTGCCCGGTAAAGAAGGTTACACGAAAAGGCGCCGGAAGCGCCCTATTAAGAACGCCCGAGAAAATTGCGGAAATGATCACCGCTCTAAAGAACAGCATAGATGTGCCGGTTTCTGTGAAGATAAGATTAGGAAATGACGCTACTGATACTGAAAAGATAATCTATCAGATTATTGAAGCTAAACCTGATGCGGTTTTTGTTCATGGCAGAACAGTTTTACAGGGGTACTCTGGAAAAGCTAACTGGGATGAAATTGAAAGAATAACGAAACTGCTTCATTCAGAAGGCATACTATCTTTTGGATCGGGTGATATGTTTAATCCTGAGGCAATTGCTTACGCTTTGGAAAACTATTTCATCGATGGTGTACTAGTTGCCAGAGGGGCGATTGGTAGCCCCTGGATCTTCAAACAGGCGAAAGACCTCATCAAGTTTGGTTCATATGAGGAGCTTGCTCCTCACGAAAGACTTGCTCTCTTTCTTAGACACTTCAGAAGACTTTCCGAGGCGGTGGGTGAAGACCAGGCAGTTAGAGATCTCCGGAAATCTTTTGCGGGTTACACGAGAAACATCAGGCATGCCGCGAGTCTTAGAACCGAATACATGAAGTGTAACTCTTTTTGCGAAGTAAAGAAGCTATTCGAAGATCTCATTCCAGATTACAAGACTTCGGTATAACGAACCCTTGCTGAAGAAGCGCGAATACGAACTACATTTCTGAGCCCTCTATACTCTTTTGCTCTCCCCGCAACTTAGTCAAAGAGATGGATAGAGCTACATGTCCTAGATATTTCAGGCTTATCTTCAGAAGAAGTAACCAAGGGCACTTACTTACCATCTCATGCATAGCCACTTGCTTGAAAAGGCCAAATTCAGGCGACCGCTATGTATCGCAGTCAGCGGGAACCTTGGTTGTGAAAAGTCATCGAGGAAGCACATCGATATAAAGGGCTGCTTGGGGGTTACCATGTCGTTTTATACTTTATGATGATTTTCTAGAGAAAAGTTATTTGAATGACGGGTGTTCCAAGAATACTTATGGATATGAAATTTCACCATTGTTAGCACGCGGTGATTTCTTGGATCATCCTATAGATCAGGCTGTGAAAGCAGCATATGGTTCATATCTAAAAACTATCCTCCAAGATACGATTTTTTCACCAGGTCGTCGCTAAGCAAGTCTTCTCCTTTTCCCTGAAGAACTATTCGCCCTGTTTCAAGTACATAAGCATAGTCGGCCAGTTTCAGCGCAGCGAGAGCATTCTGCTCTATCAATAGAATCGTCTTACCCTCCTCATGAACCTTTCGAATAACCCTGAACACTTCACCCACAATTACTGGAGCAAGTCCTAATGATGGTTCGTCCAGCATAAGAAGATCAGGTCTAGACATTAGTGCTCTGCCTATTGCAAGCATCTGCTGCTCTCCACCTGAGAGAGTTCCGCCCTTTTGGTCTTTTCTCTCTCTCAATCTTGGAAACAGGGTATTAACCCAGTCAAGATCCTTCTCGATTTCTTCTGAGTCTCTTCTCAGGAATGCCCCTAGCATAAGATTTTCAGTTACTGTAAGGTTAGGAAAGATTCTTCTACCCTCAGGAACCAGAGTCATCCCAGCCTTCACGATATCATTTGTTGACTTGTTTGTGATGTTCTTCGATTTGAAAAGTATCTCTCCATCCTTCACTTTTTTAAGACCACATACGCTTCTAAGAGTTGTCGATTTTCCGGCTCCGTTTGCCCCAATAAGCGCAACTATCTTCCCTTCTTCAACGCTGAAGGAGATTCCCTTCAGAGCATGTATACCACCGTAAAAGACATTCAATTTTTCCACCTTAAGCATACAAATCACCCGTTCCAAGGTAGGCAGTTATTACATCGGGATTGTTCTGAATCTCCTCTGGAAGACCCTCTGCAATTGTAACACCGTGATCTAGAACAATGATGCGCTCGCATATCGTCATAACCAAACTCATGTCGTGTTCAATCAGCAGTATCGTCAACTGGAACTCCTTCCGAATTTTAAGGATTAGTGCCCCCAGAGCAAGTGTCTCTTCTGGGTTCATCCCTGCAGCAGGCTCGTCCAGCAACAACACTTTTGGTTGAGTTGCCAGAGCCCTTGCAATCTCGAGTTTTCTCTGCAGCCCGTAAGGAAGCGATCCAGCCTGATCTCTCTCATACTTCTCCAGACCAAGTGTCTTGAGCAAGGATCTAGCCTTTTCGTGCATCGCCAGTTCTTCTCTCTTATATTCCGGGAATCCGAAGACCGCAGAGAAAACCGAGGATCTCAGTCGCAAGTGGCAAGCCGTAAGAACATTTTCCAAGACTGTTAGCTCTCCGAAAAGCCGGATGTTTTGAAATGTTCTTACGATACCCGCTGCGGCGATTCTGTCTGTCTTCAAACCCGTTATGTCTTTGCCTTCAAAAAGGATTTTTCCTTCGCTTAGATAATACGTATTCGTAATAAGATTGAACACAGTTGTTTTTCCTGCTCCATTAGGCCCTATGAGTCCTACCAGCTCTCCTTCTTGAAGATCAAGATTGAAATCCGAAACTGCAGTAAGTCCGCCGAATCTCTTAGTTACTTGCTCAAGTTTAAGCAGACTCATTTGCATTCCTCCCCTTAGATCTGAAAATCCATGTCCATGAGAACTCTTTGTGACCAAAAAGGCCTCTCCTGAAGAAGATCACTGTAATAACGAGGATAAGCGCAAAGATTAGCATCCTCATGCCGGGGATACCGGGTATAGTGAAACCAAAGATCGTCATAGGCGATTCCACGAACCTGAGCAGTTCCATCAAGAAGGCAACCGAAATGCCCATAACGACACTTCCAGTTATGCTTCCCAGCCCTCCAAGAAGGACAATCATGACAATTTGAAAGGTTAAAGCGATGTTGAATGAATTCGGATCGATTGTCATGAGTAGACTACCAAGCAGGCCACCACCAATGCCGGCGAAGAAGGCTCCTATTACAAATGCCAGGGTTTTGTGTTTGAAAAGATTGACTCCCATAGCTTCAGCCGCAACTTCGTCCTCTCTTATTGACTTCAACGCACGTCCATAGCTGCTGTCTACTAGTTTCTTTATGAAGAAGACGGTGAACAATGCCCAGCCCCAGCTCCAGTAGAGGTTTGTATATGTGGGAAGTCCTTTCAATCCAAGAGGCCCATTGGTGATACTTTGAAGGTTGTTGAGTATCACGCGAATTATCTCCGCGAATCCGTAAGTTACTATAGCGAGATAGTCTCCCCCTACCCGAAGACAAGGGGCTCCGACAGCAAACCCCGCAATTGCAGCAACAGTACCCCCTATGAGTAACGCGAAGAAGAAGGGAATCTCTATTTCGCTTAGTGGCCATATTATGGGTTGAATAAAAAAATTCATCGCTTTGAGAGAAGGAGACATGTACAGCAAAGCCGATGCGTATGCACCAAGCGCCATAAAACCAGCGTGACCTAAAGAAAACTGACCAGTGAAACCGTTTATCAGATTGAGACTGACTCCAAGTATAACGTAGATGGCAGCAACATTCAGAATTCTCTTGATAAATGCGTCAATATAATTCTCGGCTAGCCAGAGCAACAAGATGAAAACAAGAAGTCCAATAATGGTTATGACCAACTTCAGTTTGCGATCCATTACACTCACCTACTTGTCTTCTCGCCGAATAGACCTGTTGGCTTTACTAGAAGAATCACGACTAGAAGAACGAAGATTAATGCGTCTCTATAACCCGCGGCCTCAGGGAAAAAAGCGACCAGCATGATCGTAACCATACCAAGCATGAATCCACCGACCAGAGCTCCCACAATACTTCCAATTCCTCCGATTATAGCCGCAGTAAAGGCTCTCCAGCCAGGAAAAACTCCCATAAAAGGCCATATTTGTGGATATCTGAGCGCCCAGAGAATTGCACTTAGCGCTGCGAGTGCTGAGCCTATAGCAAATGTGAATGCAATAGTCCTGTTAACGTTTATTCCCATCAGTTTTGCCGTATCGAAGTCGACAGAAAGGGCGCGCATCGCCAATCCCATTTTCGTGCGCTTAACCAGAAAGGTGAGCAAAAGGAGTACGACTATTGAAACCACAATAGTGGTTATTGTTATCGCCTGAATTCTGACCCCTCCTACGACAAATGTCCTGGTCAGCGATGGGGGTACATAAAATGATTTCTGCCTTCCACCGAAAACAACCGTCGCTATGTTCTGGAGAAGGAAGGACATGCCAATTGCTGCACAGAGCGAAGAAATTCTTGGCGCGTCTCTCAGAGGTCTATATGCAACACGCTCGATACCAACTCCAAGTAATATAGTTACTACGATTCCGAACAAAACTGCTAGCCACCATGGCATCATAAAGAGAGTGAATCCGTAGTAGACAAAGAAAGTAGCCATCATAAAGACATCGCCATGAGCAAAGTTCACAAGTTTGACTACTCCGTAGACGAGAGTATAGCCTATTGCAATCAGCCCGAATATGAAACCCAACGAAATTCCGTTAACAAGGTGCTGCAAAAAAACGCTAGAGCTCATCCTGCCACCACCTTCATCTTAGCTATCGTTCTTAATAAGGACGCAGGCGTTGGCCTGCGTCCGGCACCTAAGATTCTGCGGATAGATGCCCTTTGTCTTATTTATTCGGCAGGTTTCACAACACTTACAAACTTGAAAACTCCGTTCTCCACTTTTCTGACAATCGCATCCTTAATGGCATCTCCGTTTTCGTCAATTGTTATGTATCCTGTAACCCCTTCGAAAGCTACGGTTTCACTCAAAGCGTTCTTAATGTCCTCAGGAACGGCTGAGCCAGCCCTTTTAATCGCGTCTACAGCCAGCATAAACGCATCGTACCCCAATGCCGAAAATGCGCTCGGTTCGACGCCATACTTTGCCTTGAATGCCTCTATGAATTCCGCTGCTTTCGGAGTTGGGGCTACCGACACATCGAAGTGAGTGCTGAAGTAGCTGCCTTCAACGGCGGCACCACCGACCTGCAAAAACTCAGGAACTTCCCATGTATCTCCGCCAAGGAACTGAGATTCAATTCCAAGTTCGCGTGCTTGCTTAATGATTAATGCTGCCTCTCCATACGAAGCAGCAGGGATGAATATTACATCGGGATTCTTTCCCTGAGCATATGCAAGCTGAGCGGTGAAGTCTTGGTCCCCCGTCTGATAAGAAATGACACCGCTTATCGACTTGTTATCCCCGGTAAGTGCCTTGAATGAATTCTGGAAGTAATGTGAAAGACCTACCGAATAGTCTGAAGCGATATCTTGAATAATCACGGCTGTCTTTGCTCCGAGCTCATTAACAGCGAATTTAGCCATCACGCTTCCCTGGAATGGGTCGATGAAGCAAACTCTAAAAGCATAGGGTTTTCCCAATGTAACCAGCGGGTTGGTAGGCGAGCATCCGATCATCGGTACTCCTGCAGCATTTGCAACTTCACTGCCAGGTATGGCTACAGCACTTCCATAGCTGCCGATTATTACCGATGCTTTGTTGAATTGGATCAATCTGGAGACGGCGTTTGAAGCTTCCACCTTTTCACTCTTGTTGTCGACGAGAACCAACTCAATCGGTCGGCCAAGAACCTCTGTCACTTGTTCAGCTGCGAGATTAATACCTTCCATGGTAAGCTGACCACCGGCCGCGTAGGGCCCGGTCATTGGTTCAAAGACTCCAATAACGATCGGTTCAACTGCAAACAGTATAAATCCCATTAGCAGAACAGAAGCTAGAACCAGAATCCTTTTCACTTCCCTCACCTCCACAATTGTGATTATTCACAACCGAAGTGACCTCAGAATGAGCAAAAATACTCGGAGCACAGCTTTGACTTTACCGAAAGCACCGAGACAACTGTGCAGAATGAGAACATCAAACGGGTGAAAATCATAACTGCAGCACTGGACTTCATGAACAACTGAGACCCAATAACCGCTCAGGAACGCGAAAAGTCTTGTGGTACTCATTAAGATTGAAAGACAACAAAACAACGCATTACTCAAAATGATAATACCATGTGAAACAACAACAACCTCTTCTCAAAAAACGCCTTCATGAGGAGATTAGAGCAAAGAAAGCTGATAATCGCTTTCTATCTATCTGGAGACCAAAGACGGGCGGTCAAAGATCACTAACGTTTTTGCTATTGATCGAGTAAGATGGAGAGTTGAGAGAGTGCGTTTAGTAACTTCTTTTGCAGATTGTTGACATATGATGTCAAGGGGATTCGACAGGAGTTTGTTTGAAAACTCATCTGTTTTCAAAATCGTCCGTGACTCGTCAGATCATTTCAATGGGAAGTGTTTCTTGTAGGACCTAGCCGTTCAGTACGCTATAAGAAGTATCAATCAATTCAAGAGCCGCCATCAACAACATTTGTCCATAAACAGGTGGCTGTCTGTTTTATGAAACAATACGATCAACTTACAATAACAATGTGGAGTCATAAATGAAAGGAGGGAATTTGATTGGAATCAGAAACTATGATTGCAATAGTTAAGGAAAGACCCGCGCCGGGATTGACTCTAAAAAGAGTTCCTGTTCCAAGGAAGCTCGGTCCTCATGATGTACTGGTGAAAGTGAA
>NZ_JFHJ01000655.1:0-1210 GCF_003666285.1 Mesotoga sp. HF07.pep.5.2.highcov
ATCGACTTGCTGAGAAAGCCTTTGGAAGTCACTGAAGGCAACGACTTGAGAATTGCGATTGACAAGACCTCATTGAATGAAACGTACAATTTCCTCAAGGGGCTTGACGCTGCAACGGGACTTTCGAAGCAGACCATGAAAACTACAGACATCATATTCTCCAGAGTCGAGGATTCGGTTCCATTCAAACCGGATGCCCTTAAAGGCGAGTATAGAATAATGGTCTCGCTGATTCTCCAGAAGGAAACAGACCTGATCGATTCCACAGAAATGAAAATTGTGGGCAGGGTGCATGGAATTCTGGGAACGGACAACTCGAAGAGAGATATCTGGAGTGGAGTAATAGCCGGAGTGAAGTGGGCCATGCTTATCGGGCTCCTTACGGCTCTTATTTCAGTATCCATTGGTGTTATCTACGGCGTAATGAGCGCTTATCTAGGAGGCTGGAAGGATTCTTTAATGCAACGTATATTCGAGATATTCATAAGCGTTCCCATGCTTCCCGTACTCATTGTCATGAGCGCTGTCTTTAAGCCAAATATTTGGATGATTATCGCGATCATGTGCATCTTCTACTGGGTAGGACCGGTGAAGACCGTCAGGAGCATGGGACTCCAGATCAAGGAAGAAACCTACATAGAAGCATCGAGAGCCCTCGGAGCCTCTAATACGAGAATAATCTTCAAGCATATGGTTCCTCTGCTCATCCCCTACGCTTTCGCTTCAATGGCTCTCAACGTACCGGGAGCTATCGTGGTCGAGGCAACACTCAGCCTGCTTGGGTTGGGCGACCCCAATATCGTGACGTGGGGTCAGATTCTTCAAGATGCCCATAATGGAGGCGCTATGCTAAGCGGGATGTGGTGGTGGGTAGTACCGCCGGGACTGGCGATAGCCTTCATGGGGATGACATTCGCATTTGTCGGGTTCGCAATGGACAAGATACTTAACCCGAAACTGAAGACGAGGTAATGAGTATGGATAACATATTGACCGTAGAAAATCTCAAGCTTTACTACTACACGAGCAAAGGTGTCGTGAAGGCAGTTGACGACATCTCCTTCACACTGAAGAAGGGGGAGACTCTTGGCCTCGTTGGAGAGTCGGGCTGCGGAAAGACAACTACAGCTTCGCCCTTCTCAAGATGCCCACTCCCCCGGGTAAGATTGTCGGAGGAAGGATTGAGGTAGACGGTATCGACATTACTCCC
>NZ_JFHJ01000626.1:0-992 GCF_003666285.1 Mesotoga sp. HF07.pep.5.2.highcov
ATAGCTCTTTCAGTGTCAATGAAGTACTGGGGAATGGGAATAGGAAGAGTCCTTATTGAACTCGCAGTTGAACATGCTGGCAGAAACGGGATTACAAGGATCGGTCTTAAAGTCCGTACCGATAACGATCGGGCGATAGCTCTCTACAGAAAGATGGGCTTCGAAATCGAAGGGAAACTGAAGAAATTCATGCGAGTCAACGATGATTACTTCGATTTCTATCAGATGGGACGAGACGTTTGACTATTTCCTTCTAAAAAGAACGAGCAAACCAGAGACAATAAGAACCGCCCCAACCACTATCATTGTCCATTGGGAAAGTGATGAAGGTATAAGAGCGATCACACCCACAGCAGTTAATATCGCAATCGGAACGAGTAAACCGAAATTCCTTCGTCCATCGGCAAAATAGAGCTGTAGCAGCCCAAAGGCAGGAGCAAGAACGAAGAGACCCCAACCTCCTTGAGAATAGAAACCGGGGAAGATGACTCCAAGAGTGAGCGCAAGCGCAACGACCAGAAGAATTCCACCGGGAACAAGCAAGCCGTTATTCCTGTTTCTAAAAGCATTGTATTCCATTATCACTCCTGGAAGCCAGATAAACAAGAGCCAGAAGTTCGACAGTACGGCGGGCACAAAAATGATCACCAATCCTAGCGCAATAACAATCAGACCCAGAAAGATCTGAGACAGTCCGCTCCCCTTCTTTACAGTCTCTTTCTTCACATTCTCTTCTTCCATACAAAGACCTCCCTTACGAAATCCCCTCACAAATATAATACCTGATAATCCTGGATGTTACACCTCTGCAGCTCAAGAGTCACAGAAGAGTTAGATTCTTCCTCGAATTTACGCTTCACAGCAGACAAAGAGCAAAGTGCAGTCCCGAAGGCGAACTACTAAGATACAAACTGGACTATGAGGGTAAAAATTCCAACGGAACGCATCCAGTCATTCAGTCCAACAAATCAGATTCCAAACATCTCAGTGAC
>NZ_JFHJ01000413.1:0-2556 GCF_003666285.1 Mesotoga sp. HF07.pep.5.2.highcov
GGCCTGGACGGGTCTCTTAGTTGGTCTCGTTTTTGGAATAATTCTTCAGAGAGGAAGAGTGTGTTTTAACTCAGCGTTTAGAGATGTTTTGCTCTTCAAGGATAACTACCTTTGGAAATTAGGTTTTCTTGCTGTCGGTCTGCAAATGATCACAGTTCTCTTTGTTGCCCAAATGGGTTGGATAAAGATTGCACCACCAACACTGAATCTTTTCGGCAATATTGTTGGGGCTTACGTATTTGGCCTGGGTATGGTGCTAGCCGGTGGTTGTGCGTCTGGTGTAACCTACAGATCGGGAGAAGGAATGACAACTGCAATGATCGCTGCGGTTTTCTACGGAATTGGTGCAATGGCAATGCGGGGCGGAGTGTTTTCGCCCATAAGAACCTGGGCCTCTCAATTTAACGTTTCCGTCGATGCCAATTCCTCTGTCTACCTTGACAAGGTTGGTCCGACTCTTGCAACGGTCCTCAATATCAATCCCTGGATCCCTGCAGTGATACTAGCTGCGGTTCTTCTGTGGTATACATTGGGGACAAAGACAACAGAGAGAAAGACTAAGTTCAACTGGAAGGGTGCTGCGGTTTCTCTTGCTATTCTCTCTCCCATTGCATGGATAACAAGTGAGGCTGCAGGGAGAAACTACGGATTCGGTATCACCGGTGGCTGGGTCTCAATATTTGATTCTTACATCAGCAATCAGCCTCTTAGATGGGACGGATTCGAAATAATCGGTATCATTCTTGGCGCTCTCATCGCTTCACTTCTTGCCAAAGAGTTCAAACTGAGAATGCCCAAGAATCCCAAGACTTATCTTGTTGTGATGATCGGCGGCACGATGATGGGAGCTGGAGCCAGTCTGGCAGGCGGTTGTAATATAGGTCATTTTCTTGCCGGTCTTCCAACTCTCGCAATCTCTTCTATAATCGCTAGTGTGTTCTTGATACTTGGCAACTGGACAATGGCCTATATACTATACAGAAAGTGAGGCGTCTCTTTTGAGAATAACAATTCAAGTTTTCGCACCACCTTACTCATATGAGGATCTTGATTCAGCAATAAAGATTGCTGAAGCCGGCCTTAACAAGGGACATGAAGTTACGATATTTCTATTTGCAGACTCAATCCTTTCTATAAACAGTAAGGTCAAGCCTATAAGAGTAGACAGAGATATCCCCAGAAAATTGGAATCTATGATAAAAGAAAAAGGTTTGAAAGTTGAGATCTGTGGAATATGCATGGACTACAGAGGTGTAACCAAAGATATGATTATCGAAGGTTCGAATCCCAGTGGTCTTCCCGAACTGGCTTCACTGATTTTCAACAGTGACAGGTTTGTTAACCTGATGGCGTGAGGTGCTTTATGGATAAGAAGATACTTTTCGTTGTATATCAGGCGCCAGCAGGTTCTATTTGGGTAAACGAAGCATTTAGAACTGCGTTCGGAATGTATGGCGAGGATATTGAACCATCCGTTCTCCTAATGGAAGAGGCAACTGTTGCTCTTTCAAAGAAAACTAAGCCTGAATGTCTTGGCCTACTCTCGATTTCCATGTGTTTTAGGTTTATCAAGAGATACGAGACTGCGGTATACGGTGTCAGAGAACATGTGGAGAGATTCAAAGTTAAGGAGATCGAAGAAAGCTTCAATGCAAAGCTGATTGGAGAAGCTGATCTTGGAGACTTCTTCCACGATTTTGACAACGTAGTATTTATGTGAGGTGTCTGGTATGCATCTAATAGTAGTGAAGAACGGACCCAATAATCCTGCTGAAAGAGTAAAGATAAGAGCATCCAAAGAAGGGGACAGTGTTGTCCTCATTCAAGACGGGATTTTCTGGGCACTGAATGACATAGAAACTGAAGCAAAATGCTTTGCCATCAAGGACGATGTGGAGGCAAGAGGTTACACAGCCGATGACGTTACTGTGCCTCTTATAAGTTATGATGGCTTCATAGATATAATCGAAAAGTGTGACAAATCAATCGGTTAAGCTCTGAATGTGTGATACTTGAGGTGCGCTTCACAAAGAGGTGCACCTCTTTCTGCAGGAGGAATTCAAGGATGCCTCTTAAGCTTCCAGATCTTTTTAGAACTCTCTCAAATCAAACGAGATTAGAAATCCTTACAATGTTGATGGACAATTACCTTACTGCTACGGAAATCGCGACGTTGCTTCAAATAGATCTGTCAACTGTTTACAGACATCTGAAGCAGATGAAAAAACTTGGAATTCTAACTTCGACTCATCTACACGGAGTGGAGAGATTTGACTTCAGTTCTCCGCACATTTTTAGAATGCTGGATGAAGCAATTACGTTTATGGGTGAACTGAAGGGATTCAGCCCGATTGTTTGCTCGGAGGGCATTTGCAGTTATTATCTTGGCGGAGAGTTGGACGAAATTGAACCTGACCAGCTTCTCGATATGAGAGGCGAATCCTGCCCAGTGCCAGATATTCAAGCTAGGAAGACACTAAGAAAAATGAATCCTGGCGAGATCTTGCTTGTTATAGTGGATTATCCACTTTCTGGGGAAAGAATTCCTGCATCAGT